>CAMLLG010000009.1 GCA_946480825.1 uncultured Lysobacteraceae bacterium | reverse complement strand
GCGATGGAATTCCTGCTCGACAAGATGAAGACCACCAAGTCGAACGACGAGTTCTTCACTTCGATGCGGCGCTGACGCGACGGCTGTCATCCCCAGCCCCACAGGGGCGAGGGACCGTTCGCTGCTTGCTTCCACCGAAACGCCCCGCATCGCGGGGCGTTTCGCGTTTCCACGCTCGACGAAGCAATGCCGCATCACGCGGCCGCCGAAAAAACGGCGTCCCTTTTGCGCTGGTCACCAGGACGGCGTCCTCCATTCCGATCCTGCGAAACGATGCCGCTCGGCGACCGGCGAAAGACCGATCGCGGCCTTCGAATGCGTTATGTTCGACAGGCGCCGAGGATCGGGCGCGCGGTCGGGAGCGGAGGCGGTCATGCGCATACGGGCGGTGATGTCGTCGTTGCGGACGCGGTTGCATCGCGATGCGACCGAAGCGCCGGCGGATGCGGCGTCGGTGAAGGCCGCGGAGCTGAAGGTCATCCTCGGCAAGGACGCGCATTTCGATCCGAAGGATGTCGAACCTTGGGGGCTGGCGCTGTCCGGCGGCGGCATCCGCAGCGCGACCTTCGGTCTGGGCGTGCTACAGGCCTTGGCGCGCAACGGTCTGCTCGGTTGTTTTCACTACCAGTCCACGGTGTCGGGCGGCGGTTACATCGGCGCGTTCCTGCAGGGATTGATCCGCCGGCGCGGCTTCGAGGAGGCTTTCGCGGTGTTGAGCTCGCGCCTGGACGAGCCTTCTGCCGCTGCGGATGGCGTGCCCGACGACGCCGGGCGTGCGGCGCGCATCGCCCGGCCGATCCAGCATCTGCGCGAATACAGCAATTACCTCAGCCCGCGGAAGTCGCCGTTGTCCGGCGACACCCTCGGCATGGTCGGCACCTACGTGCGCAACGTGCTGCTGATCCAGTTGCAACTGTGCGCGCTGATCCTGGCGCTGACGCTGTTGCCGCTGCTGTTGTACGCGGGATTCGTGGGCGTGGCGCGCGCGCAGCCGGTACTCACGCCGGCGCTGGCCGGCCTGCTGGGCATGCTGGCGGTCGCGCTGCTGGCCTACGTCACCACCTACGTCCACCGTCGTTCGCGCACGCCCGGCGCACCGGTGGAGGCGCCGCCGGCGCGGATCGCGATCGCGGCGGTCGCGACGATCTGGCTGTTCGCGGCGGCATCGTTCGTCGGTGCGATCGGTCTGGCCTATTACGAACGCCTGCCGACGTGGTTCACGTCTCTGCTGGCGCCGCTGGGACTCGAAGCGGTGACGGCTTTGGGCGTCGCGAGCGGCGCACTGTACTTCCTGATGTGGCTGGCGTGGCTGTTGTTCGACCATCGGCAGTCGCGGCCCGCGCTTGATGGCGCGTCATCTTCGACGCTGCAGTCGCATGTCTGGCGGTTCCTCTTCGCCACCGCGGCGACCGCGATCTTCGCCGGCTTCGCCATCATCGGCGCGCACACGCTGTTGCAGCAAGGGCTCGCCGAAGACTATGCGTGGCATGCGATGACGCTGGGCCCTTCGGTGATGATGATGGCGATGGTGCTGACCGGCATCCTGCATCTGGGCCTAGCGGGGCCTGCCTTGAGCGATCTGCAGCGCGAGATCTGGGCGCGGGTCGGCGGCAAGACCGCTGGTTTCGTGATGCTGGGTATGACGCTCTCGCTGGGGCTCACGGTCTACGGTCCGTGGCTGCTGATGCAGTCGGTCGCGCTGGGCAGCGTGCAGTGGAGCAGTGCGGGTTGGGCGGGCGTTCTGGCGTGGCTGTCGACCACCGGAATCGGTCTGCTGGTTGGCCATGGCAAGGGAACGCACGACGGGGACGGCGCTGATATCAGCAGGCGCTGGCGTCTGCTCGATGCGATCGCGCGGATCGCACCGTGGGTGTTCATCCTCGGATTGATCGTGGCACTGAGCCTCGCCGGACAATTCCTGCTGCGCTTCCTCGAATTGAGGAACAGCCCCCCATCCGACGCCGTGCAGGCACTGCTCGATCCTTGGGATGGATCGGTGCAGGCGTATCTGGCATGGCTGGACACCACTGCTACCCTGCGTCCGGATTCGGTGCTGTGGGTGGGCGGCATCTCGGCCGCGACCTGGTTGCTGTTCGGCTGGGCGATCAACGTCAACGAGTTCAGCCTCAATGCGTTCTACCGCAACCGGTTGGTGCGCTGTTATCTCGGCGCGAGCAATCCGTCGCGCAATCCGGAACCCACGACCAACTTCGACGTGCATGACGACCTCCTGCTGGCCGATCTGGTCAAAAAAAAGCGGCTCGACGGCCGCAGGCCGCTGTTCCCGCTGGTGGGCTCGGCGCTGAACCTGGTCGCGGCGAAACAGCTCGACTGGCAGGATCGCAAGGCCGCTTCGTTCTGCATGACCCCGGGGTTCTGCGGTTATCTGCCGCCGGCATCGCGCATCGATGCAGCGGTGGTCGGCGATCTGCGCGCGGATGTCGCCGGCACCGCCACCGCCGGACGCAGCGGCGAATCGCTGGCGTCATCGCTCACCCTGGGCAGCGCGATCGCGATTTCCGGCGCCGCGGTCAATCCCAACATGGGCTATCACAGTTCGCCGGCCGTGACCTTCCTGCTCACGCTGTTCGACGCGCGCCTGGGTTGGTGGCTGCCGAATCCGAGCCACGTCATGCGCCCGCGCGCCGACAGCACGCCGTTCTTCGGGCGCTGGCTGATCGCGGAAATGCTCGGCCGCACCCACGACGGCGGCAAGTACGTGCATCTTTCCGACGGTGGCCATTTCGAGAACCTCGGCTTGTACGAACTGGTGCGCCGGCGCTGCCATTTCATCGTCAGCGTCGATGCCGCCGCCGATCCCGCGCGCGCCTTCGCCGATCTCGGCAATGCGGTGCAGAAATGCCGCGTCGATTTCGGCGTCGACATCCGCATCGACGTGAGCGCGCTGCGGCCGCAGGCGAACGGCATGGCGCAGCGCAGCTGCGCGGTCGGCAGCATCGATTATCCCGACGGCAGCCGCGGCACACTGCTGTATCTCAAGCCGACGCTGACCGGCGACGAGCCGACCGACATCCAGCATTACGCCAGCGCCCACGCCAGTTTTCCGCACGAGCCGACGTCCGACCAGTTCTTCGACGAAGCGCAGTTCGAGAGCTATCGCAGGCTCGGCCAGCACATCATGACCAGCGCGTTGGCGCCGGTGTTGGAGCGCGCCGGCGCCAACGTCGGTGCGGTGCGCCACAACGAACTCGGTGTGCACGATTCGGAACTGAAGGAAAAAATCCTGATCGCGCTGCGTCATCAGTGGGCGCCGTCGCTGCCGGGCGGCGCGGAGCGGTTCGCGCTGCATGCCACCGCGTTGTCGCGGCTGTTCGGCAAACTCCGCGAGACGCCGTCGCTGGCGGTACTGGACGCGCAGTTCTATCCGGCCTGGACCGATCTGGTGGCTGCCGATCCGGCCGCGGCCGGCACCGATGCCGCGAAACCCATGGGCCGGCGCACGCGCATGCCGGCGCCCGAGGATTTCCGCGCCTGCTTCTATTTCTGTCAGGAACTGGTGCGGTTGATGGAAGCGGTCTACCACGACCACGATCTCGAACAGGCCTGGAACCATCCCGACAACCGTGGCTGGATGAACGCATTCCGGCACTGGAGCGGGGCGCCGATGTTCCGCGTCGCCTGGGCGATCGGCGCGCCCACCTTCGGCGCGCGCTTCGTGGCCTTCTGCGACCAGCGCATGGATCTTCCGCGGCTGAACAACGACGACAAGGATCGCCGCGCGCTCTGGATCGATGACGTGTCGCCCGCGGAAGGCATCGATTGGACACAACACTGCGATCGGCTCGCCGACGACGGCCGCATCAACCATGTCGAACACGGCATATTGCTGTCGACGGCGATGATGAGCGACCTCGTGGCGCGACCGACGCGGCTGTTCCTGCTGCGTCTGCGCTGGAAGAGCGTGCTCGGCCGCACCGGCGTGCGCATCCCCGACTCCACGCTCGGCGTCGCCGCGCTGTCGGGAACGACGCTGCGCATGCTGCGCGTGCAGGATCATGTCCGCCGCCTGGGCCTCGGCGCCGAATTCATGCGGCTGTTGATCGAACGCGAGCAGATCGACAAGGTCGACATCCGTGGCGGCCATTACGGCCTCGCCGGCGTCTGCCGCAACCGCGTCGCGCGCGAGATTGCCGAGCATCTCGAAGCCCTGCGGCTGCGTGCGCTGAAGCGCAGGCGTGCGCGCAACGATGCGAAACGCGGCGCGCGCATCGCCCGTGCGGCGCGCGAGGGCGCCGCGGAGGATGTCTCGGACCATTTCGTTGACGATGTCGCGGACGGCCGCCGCGACGCCTGATCGCGCGCGTTCGCGGCTGGACGCCTCCCGGCCCGGGGTGGACAATGGCCGCGGCATCCCGCGAGCCTCTCCCTCATGCATTTTCTCGTCATCGGCATCGTCGTCGCGCTTCTGCTGTACTGGGTCTTCAGCCAGCGCCGGAACGATCGGCCGCAGGCGGAAGGGTGGGCACCGCCGAAGGCGGAGGTCAGCACCCGGCGGGTCGCCTTCGTCGCCAACGGCAAACTGTTCTATGCGGAGGCGGGCGCGGCGCCGCGGGAAATCCACAGCCCGCACGTGCAGGCGGCGATGGACCGGCTGGAACGCTCGCGCGAGCGCCACGCCTGGAAAGAGGGCACGACCTTTTCGGTGCGCGCAGGCGGCAGCTGGCGCGAAGGCCCGGCGCGCGAACTGGCGCTGCTGGCCACATCGGTGCAATTCGCGCCCGAAGGGCGGCTGGTGTATTTCCTGCGCGACAACAGCATGGGCGGCCTGTTCGAGCAGGACATCGCCAGCGGACAGGAGCGACGGCTGATCCATCGCCAGAATCTGCTGCTCGACGATCTGCGTCTCAGCGCCGACGGCCTGCGCCTGTTGTGCAGCCAGCAGTCCGGCAACGGGGCCGCCAACATCGTCAGCATGGGCGTGGAAGGCGACGACCTGCGCGCACTCACCGGCGGCGACACCATCGACACCTCGCCCTGCTGGGTGCCCGCCCAGGACGGGCAGGATGCTCGACTGGTCTTCCAGTCCGCCGGACTCGCGCGCGGTCCCGAAGGCCATGTGGTCGCGATCGGCCCGGCCTCGATCCAGTTGCTGGATACGCAGACGGGCGAACTCAGCCCGGTGTTCGAGGACCCGCATTTCGATTTCCTGCAGCCGCGGGTGACGAACGACGGCAGCCTGATGTTCATCCGCCGGCCCTACGAAGGGCAGCGCTATCGCGGCAACGACATCCTGCTCGATGCCGTGCTCTTTCCGTTCCGCCTGCTGCGCACGCTGTTCCACTTCCTCAACTTCCAGTCGCTGGTCTATTCGCGCAAGCCGCTCACCTCGGCCACCGGCCCGCAGTACGATGCGGATCTCAAGGACATCCTGCTCAAGGGGCGTCGCGTGGACGCCGAAGCCGCGATGCGCAGCAGCAAGCGCGTGCACGGCGTGCCGTCGCTGGTGCCGGAGAGTTGGCAACTGGTCTGGCGCAGCGAGCAGGGCGAGGAGCGCGTGCTCGCCAGCCATGTCGCGTCGTTCGATCTCACCGCGGACGGCGGTGTGATCTATTCCAACGGCTTCGGCGTGTTCGCGCTGCATCCCGGCGGTCAGTCCAGTCTGGTGTTGCGCGACAAGCTGATCGCGGAAGTGGTGTCCGGCTGAAGATGTTTGGTCGGCGCATCGATATGATTCGATGCCCGGAAAACCGGTAGAGCGGCCTTCAGGCCGCTGTCTTTCCCGAAAGAAGCAGCGGCCTGAAAGCCGCTCTACCGACCTCATCGAAAGATTTCCGGCACGCTCTGATCAAGCGCTGACGTGCCGTAGTCGAAGGAACGTTTGGACGATGGAGTGACCGTCGATTTCCCTGGAACTCGGATCGCTCACCATTTCGATCGGTTCGATTCGGCATATCATTCGGCTCTCGCATCCCGTCGACGCCGGTTCCAGGAGAGCCCCGCATGTTCGGTATCCGCTACGTCAAATCCTCGCCGAGCCATTACCTGCTGCAGTACAAGGACGGCAAGGTGGTGCGCGAGGGCACCGGTCTGGCGTTCTTCTATTTCGCGCCGGCGTCGACGCTGGTCAGCGTGCCGCTGACCGCGGTGGACGTGCCCTTCATGTTCGAAGAGACCACCCGCGATTTCCAGGCGGTGACGCTGCAAGGGCAGGTGGGCTATCGCATCGCCGCGCCGAAGACCCTGGCCGAACAGCAGAACTTCGTGCTGGAACCGAACGGCGCCTACGCATCGGAAGATCCCGAACGCCTGCCGATGCGCGTGTTGAATGCGGTGAAGGCGCAGTTCCGCGCGCTGCTGCAGGAAGCGGATCTGCGCCAAGTGCTGCACGGCACCGAACAGTTGTCGAAGACCGCACGTCAGGGCTTGGCCGCGGCGCCGGCGCTCGCGGCGCTGGGCATCGAGATCGTCGATCTCGCGCTGCTCGCGGTGAAGCCCACGCCGGAAACCGCGCGCGCGCTGGAAGCGCCGGTGCGCGAAGACATCCTCAAACAGGCCGACGACGCCACCTACGCCCGCCGCAACGCGGCCATCGCGCAGGAACAGATGATCAAGGAAAGCGAGCTGCGCAGCGAACTGGTGGTGGAACAGAAGCGCCGCCAGGTGCGCGAGACCGAAGTCGAATCGCAACGCGTCATCCTCGAAAAGCGCCAGGAAATGCAGGCGCAGGAAATCGCCGGCAACGTCAAGCTCGAAGAGCAGAACGCCGAGCTGGTGCGCCTGCAGTCCGAGAACCGCAAGCGCGAAGCCGACGTGCGCGCCTACGCGATGCGCGCGCTGGTCGAAGCGATCAAGGACATGGACCCGCGCGCGCTGCAGGCGATGATGTTCGGCCAGGCCAGCCCGGAAACGCTGATGGCGCTGGGCCTGCAGAACATCGCCGACAACGCGGTGAAGATCGGCGAGTTCAACTTCTCGCCCGACCTGCTGCGGCAGGTGGCCGGCAAGACCAAGTGACCGCGATGCGCGAACAGGCGCAGGATCGCAAGATCGTCCTGGTGACCCGGCGCACGCGCCTGCAGGAACTGGTGGCGCGCTACAACACCGTCGAGCAGGCGCGGTTCCAGGCCGAGCATCTGGGCATGGACTTCGAGGATTTCCTGCTCGAAGACAGGACGTATCGCGCCGCCGTCGCCAGCGTCGAACGCACGCTCCGCGCGCACGGCCGCCTGCAACCGCTGGATCGCGGTTTCCTGCCGAACTTCCTGTTTCCGCCGGACTGCACCGTGGTCGTGCTCGGTCAGGACGGGCTGGTCGCCAACACTTTGAAGTATCTCGACGCACAGCCGGTGATCGCGATCAATCCCGATCCGGCGCGCTTCGACGGCGTGCTGTTGCCGTTCGCGCCGGAGACGCTGCCGACGCTGTTGCCGGATGTCTGGCGCGGGCAGCGCCCGATCCGCGAGATCAGCATGGCCCGCGCGCGGCTCACCGACGGCCAGGAACTGCTGGCGGTCAACGATTTCTTCATCGGCGCACGCAGCCACGTCTCCGCGCGCTACGAACTCGCGCACGGCGATCGTCACGAACGGCAGTCGTCCAGCGGCGTGATCGTCTCCACCGGTTTGGGCTCCACCGGCTGGCTGCGCAGCGTGCTCACCGGCGCCACCGCCGTCGCCGGTGGACGCGCATCGAAACGCACGCAGGCCCTGCGCGAACACGGCTTCGCCTGGGACGCGCGGCAACTCGTCTTCAGCGTGCGCGAACCCTTCCCCAGCCGCTGGAGCCAGGCCGCACTGGTGTTCGGCGACATCGACTCCGCGACCCCGTTGCGCATCCGCTCGCTGATGCCCGACGGCGGCGTCATCTTCAGCGATGGCATCGAAAGCGACGGCCTCGAATTCCGCTCCGGCATGGAAGCGACGATCGACCTCGCGGACAAGCGGGGACGATTGTTGCAGTGAGCGCGGCGCGAACGCCCGCATCCGCATAACCGGCATCCCGAACCCCGCAGGGGTGAGGGACCTGCTGTTGCGTTGCGTTGGGCCAAGCGAAAACCGCACCCTTCCGCAGGAAGGCGATGCGAAGCGCTACACCATTCGCGGCCCCTGAATGACAGGCCCGCCCTGCTGCTGCGTCTGCTGTTGCGTCATCAGCGATTGTTCCTGCGCCTGCGCCTGATTGGCCTGCGCGACGCGTTCGCTGCTCTCGGCGAGCGGCTGGTGGACGGACTGCCCGACATCGCCCACCGCGGTCTTGGCCCACGGCGCGCCCGGGTCGCGGGTATCGGTCATGTAGACGCGGTTGCCGTCGGGACTGAATTGCGCGAAACCGATGTCCTGCAGGCCGCGCTCGCGTGCCGTTGCGGTCAGTCCGCCCGCAAGCTGCGTGCTGAGCTGGTCCGGTGTCCGTCCGAGGCTCGCGTCGCGTTCGCCGACGGTGGTCGCGAGACGCGCGTACATGTCGTGATTCGGGTGATTGCGATCGTCCAACAGCAGGGACCCCTGGCGTTGCGGGCCGTTGGGCGCTGCACCTTCGGGTGCGGCACCCTCGCGCGCCGGCGCGCCCGGTTGCGGTTGTTGCTGGCGCTGCTGTTCGCGTGCGCGTTCCACCGCTTCCAGCGTCGCAGGGTCCGCGCGTCCGGTGATCGGCAGATTCTGCTGTTCCTGGAACCGTCGGATCGCCTGTTCGGTTTCGCGCGTGAAGGTGTCGCCCGCGGGCAGTTCGCGGTTGCGATCGTCACGGATGTTCAGCGCGCGCAGATCGTCGTTGAGCCGACGGGCATCGTCGCCGGTTTCGAGTCGACGCAGTGCGCCGTCCTCCATCGCCGGTCGACCCGCGGCCGGTGCGACCGCTGCGCCCGGCTGAACGCGGCCCGCATCGAGATCCGCGACGAATTCGGGCGTCAACACCGCATGCCAGGCGTCGTAGCGGTTGTGACGATCCGCCAGCCCGTTCGTGCCGCCGTTGATCGCCTGCGTCGCGCGCGAGACATCGTCGCGATCGCGTTCCGGCACGTTCTGCTGCCAATACCAGATCGCGATGCGCTCGGCGTTGCCGCGCTCCGCCGCCAAGCCCGGGTTGTTGACCAGATCCAGATTCAGGCCGGTGCCCGCGGCGCGATAGTTGTCTTCGCCGGTCAGCTGCGTATAGCCGCGGCCGCGGTAGAGATAGCCGTCGCCGGCATCGTCGTTGCCCATGCGATTGCCGTACATCAGCCGGCCGAGTTCCTGCGGGCGGCCCTGCAGCGCTTCCTGGCGGGCGGCTTCCAGCGCCTGCTCGCCTTCGCGCCATGCCGACTGCACCGGGATCTGCTGGATGCCGCGGGTGTAGCGGAAGCCCTCTTCCAGCCGTGTGAAGCCGCCGGACTCGTGGCCCATCTGGCCCATGAAGTTGGCCATCTCTTCGCGCGAGGTGATGCCGGCATCGCGGGCCGCGCGCAGCATTGAAATTTCGTTTTCGGTGGGCATCGATGCAATCCTTGTCGCGGATCGGAATCCTGCAGCGGTCGATAGGGAATCAGGGCAGCGCGTCTGCCGGATAGTTTTGCGGATCGAACGATGCCAGCGGCACATCGCCGAAGTCGGCAGCGGTCAATCGCCGTTCTGCGCCCTTGCCGTCGGCGCGGTCGAAACCGCCGTGGACGATGCCGGCCAGTCGCCATGTCTCGCGATCGCGCGCGTACGCGAAGCGGAATTCGCTCGACCACAGCTCGCGCGAACCGCCTTCGAAGCGCAGGGTGAACTCGCCGCGCCCGGCGCGCACGCCCTGCAGCGGATCGCCCATCGTGCCGCCGCACTTGCGGCACAGGATCGCGTCCGGGCCGGTCACCGCTTCGTGCAGCGCGCCCGCGGCATCGCGACGCAGCAGCAACAGCGCGCGCGGCGAGGTCGCCGCATCCGCGTCTTCGCGTTCGACCACGATCAACGCGTCTTCATCGCCGTCGCCATCGAGATCGCCACGGACGCTGGCCCGCAGCACCGTGCCTGTCGGCGCGAACCGCGCCAGCGCCGCATCGACGGCAGGCGCGACCCCCGCGGCCGCCGGTTCATCCGCGGTCGCGCGCTGCGGCGCGCAACCGGCCGCGAGCCAGACCGTCGCCACCAGCCACACCGTGGCCTGCGACGCGCGCCGGCCGACCGGGAAACAGGGATGCGGGCGTTGCGATCGCGGCATGAGGCGCTCCTTGCGGAATATCGTGTCGGATCGATGGCGGCACGGCGCGCAACCGCGACCGCAGGCCCGCCATCGACCCGGTCAGTCTAGCGAAATTTCCGGGCGTGGAAATTGCCGCGTCCGCGCGTCGCGATCCCGAATGACGGGAACCCGGACCGCTGCTGTTGCTTCCTGTAGGAGCGCCGGGAGGCGCGACGGGGGAGCGGGAAGTGTTTGGGTTAGGCGGTGTGGATCGAAGCAGGGATGGGGCTGTTAGAGATGACAGGGGTGAGTGATGCGAGTGAGTATTTTGTGTACTTTGGGAAGATTGTGTAGGGCGGAATTGCCGAAGGCGATTCCGTCCTACAATTTTAGCCTTACGGCCATTCCTAGATTGTGCCTTAAGGCTCTGGTGAGTCATCTCTGGTCGTCAGATCTATTGGATTCTCGCCGTACTGTAAGCGGCGGCTGGCAAGCATGGCTTGGGCTCGACGCACCTCACTGGCAATGCGTTGATCAAGATACTGGATGGCATCCTTTGCGAAGCTCTGCACGCGCTCATTTGGATCACTCTGCCATGCATCCAAACGTGACTTCTTCGCCTCAAGCGCTTTGACGCGCCCGAACTCACCCTCGGTCATTCCTTCGTGGGCAATAGCCTGATCGACGAGCTCGATCACATCATTGTCTTCCCATTGCGCGACAGCCTTACGGGCTAAATCGAAAACCGCGTCTTGATCTTTGAGTACGCCCAATATTTCCAATACGAACATGGTGTCATTGCGTTGGCCACTCGACAACAGCGATTCCAGAGAGGTACGAAATTCTGGCGGAAATTCTTCGAACACTGCTTCAAGAAGACGTTCAACGCTGTAATCCAGAGCCTGCCCATCAGAATCGAACCAGCGGCGGCTCGCTTCCAGCACCGACTCCGGAATATTCTGAAGTACCTGGGTCGTTTCATTCAAATCGTAGGGAATCGCTACAAAACCAAGAGCCTGTTCTGTGCGCACGAAATTGATGCGCTGATCGAGCAAGTTGAGTGCGAGCAGCGGGCGGTCCATGGCCACCGATGCAATGATGTAATCGACCTGCGTTTCTAGTTCTGGGAGAGGGGCAAGCCAGTCTAGTACCTGACCCGCAGCCCGATCATCGAGTGACTGCAGTACCTTGCTGCCGTACCACGAGAACCAGCTGCCCATCGCAATCCACGAGTGGTCTTTGTGTTCAACCAGATATGCTATAGCTTCAAGTAGGACGGCCTGATGGAACGAGGGTTGGGTTCGGTCCCCGGTAAAGTGGTGGGTGCAGGCGCGCACTACGTTCTTTAGGGCTTCACGGTCGTCGTATGTGACAGCGCTCGCGAGCACGGCCCGAAACAGCTCCTCCGGCAGTTCGTCGGCAGCAATGAGCAGCCACGACACTTGTCCGAGCTTCTCGCCTCGTTCCAGCCACAGGGTGATTCGTTGCCGGGCTTCAGCAGCAAGGGGAGATTGCAGAAGCCCGGCGAGCAGCTTGAACAGGAAGCGATCAAGCTTGCCTCCGATGCTATCGAGGCGAGCCAGAGTTTGCTCCGGCAGTTTCGCAGCTAGGCGCTTTAGGAACGGTGCAAACTGCATGAACGTCGCCAAATCAGTAGATTCGGTCTGCGCAAAGCGCTCGAGCCGCTCAAGCCATTCCGGGAAGTTCTGTGCATTGATCTGGGCCAGCAGTGCATCCGCTTGCTCAGTGCGGTATCGCTCTACTTCCTCATGGTCAAGATCCCTATCTTCCCAGCTGCCGGTAAATATCGAGTCGAATCCCACCAGAATCTTGTACTCATCCAAGTAGGGCACGGACGCGAGCGCATTTCGGAAGCGTGTCGTCGAGACCGCGACTTGGCCGGTGAGGCGCATCATTTCGAGGTCATCGGCCAACTCCGCGCGCACCGCCCGATACCGCTTGAAGTAGCGATGCACGCGTCCCTCCACAATCCGGGCTTGCTCCAAGCCAAGAGTGCCGACGATCTTCGTAAAAAAGTCGATCACCGCCACCGTGTTCGTAATCAAAATTTCGGAGAGTTCGCGCGTTGGTGCCGTCCGGTACGGTGGCTGGGCCGCGTGGCTCATCGCAGAAATGATGAGGCTGCGATCCATGTCGCTTTGGGCAATCGAGAACAAGCGTTCGAGTTGGCGCAGAGCATCGCTGCGGATGGCTGCGACCTCGCTTGAGCCAGGAACCGTAGCTCGATTCAACGCAACTGCATTAGATGAGAAGGTAGCCCCCGTCACTTCAAGGTCCAAAATAGATTCAAGCATCGCTGTTAGCAGGGGGAGATCGTGCTGGATGTTTTTTGTGTCGAGTGATGCCACCTCTTCAATGACTAATCGCTGCACCACCGGACCGTATGCACGCCAGACTTTCAAATCATGTCTAGCAACCGATTGTGCAAGCTCAATGGCGTGTTCTCGCCCTGCAGCGTTCCTAGCCAGACGGTGCAATCGACGGGCTATGGCTAAGGTGCGCGACACGTCTAGATAACGGTACGGTCGTATAACGCGTCCGATGAGCTCGGCAATATCTTCAAAGGTCTTGCCGGATAAACTTGCGAACGGTGTGTTGATCGGGACGGTCACCGCATCTTTCGCATTTTCGGCCGCCTCTAGGAGCACGTGGACGACATCCGCCAGAATCGACTGGGGATCGTCGTAGAGCGACAGTACATGCTCCCCAAAATTTTCGATAGCTTCGTAGCGAACGTTGTTGTCGACTGCATGTGTGATTGCAAGCAGCGCGTCGCGGTCGAGCAGCGTCTTTCCCTGTATAAGGCGCTCGAAATCTACCTTGGCTTTTTCGAATTCATAGCCAGCAGGCACAAGATACTTGATGGCAATACCTTGCAGCCGGTCCTTGATTGATTCGAGCGCCTTCCCGCCGAAATTTGGCGTCAGCTCCGGTGCCTTGTAGATGATGTCGTGCTCTAGCTCCGCCCAAGCGTGGTTGAGGATAGTTTGCAACTGGATCTCGCAACGCATACCCGCAAAGTGTGCATATTCGGGTAGCGCCAGTCGATCTGGTCCCAACGTGACTAAGTAATGGTTCGCCGTGTACATCTGATTCGCGGTCTTAGGGTTGATGCCCGGGTTATGCACTCGCCGCACTACGACTTCGAAGTTTTCGTCCACCAGTCCGGAGTTGATCAGCTTTTCGATGTCGCCATTCGTGTAGAAGATCGCTCGGCAACCGGCGAGATCCTTTATCTTTTGATCAATCTGGTCGGAATCGGCGAGGCCTTGGTCGACCAGCTTCTTCCTAAGTGAGGCAGGATCTTTCGCCCGTGCGCGGACTATTTGGAGCCTGTAGCCACCAGCACGCTCAATCGCTGCGGCGATTATCGCAGCCACGGCCTGAGCGAAGGCTTGGTAGAGATTTTGCTTTCGTTCGTATTCTTCGATGTTCATCGTAATAACTAGAAAATCTCGACAGTGGCTGGTGAGGTAGTAAGTCAAGCGCTAGGCGCACCCCGAGGATGATTTAATGCATGCCTTCCGGAAGATTCCAGGGTATAGCCTGCGGCCTTGCCCTAGCTGCTGTAAATAATAATTTAACGTCTGCTCCTGACCGAACGACAACATCCAACCCGCTTAGTATCGTTTGCCGACAGGGCCGTAGGCTGGCTCACCGACCCAGCATCATCACCGATGATGCCCATGCTGGGTGCGAAGCACCCAGCCTACGAGGTCTCAAGCGGGATCCCGACTTTCGCCGGGATGACGATCGAGAAGCATCCGACATCGCGGATCGGGTATCGGCATCGACTTCCGGAAAGCGGTGCGCCAAGGCAGCACCCTATGTGCGACGGTTTCCTGACGCATGCCGCTTTCGGTGAATGCGTTACGGCGTATCCAGATCCTCCTCGCCCACCGACCATCGCCCGTCTTTCCACGACATGCGCACGCGGCCTGTGCGGGCGATGTCGTCGCGGTCGGTGCCGCGGACCCAGAGGACGACGGTGTCGCCGTGGCGGCGGCCGCGGAGGATGTCGGGGGCGAGGGGTTGTTCGTCGCGAAGTTCTTTCAGCGTTTCCTTGACGCGTTCGCCGTCGTTGTCGGGCAGACGCCATTCGGCGCCGTCGCCGAGGAAACCGCGCAGCGCGACGATGTCGCCTTTCGCAACGGCCGCGGCGTAGGCGCGATACGCGGCGCCGGCATCGCCGCCGCCGGCGGGCAGCGGTGTGCCGGGCGGGGTGTGGATGGCGGCGTCGAAGCGCAGGTCGAAGTCGTAGGTCTTGCCGAAGAAATCTTCGGGTTCGTCGATCGTCCAGCGGCCGGCGATGCGGTCGCGGGTCTGTGCGGCGATCGAGAGATCGCCGTAGCCGGAACTGTTGAACGAATCGCTCGGATCGTTGCGGGTGTAGTAGAGCCCGCATTCGCCGCCGTCGGGCGGGAGGCACGCGCGGACATAACCGCCGCTGCGGTCGCCGTAGGATTCGCGTGCGCCGTGGTCGGGGTCGAAGGCCGTGGCGACGATGGCGGGATCGAGCGGGTGGTCGCTGAGGAACACGAAGACCTGATCATCCGTGGGATCGAGATGTTTCTCGTAACGCACGGCAACGGCGTGTTTCAGCTTCACGCTGCTGCCGCCCATACGGAAATGACCGCTGCCGGTGTCGGCAGCCCGTGACTGCGTTGGCGCGAATGCGATCAGCGCCGCCAGCGCCAGCGTCGCAAACCCTTGCGTTGCGGCCCCATGACCTGCAGCACCCTGTGTCGCCATCGCGTGCCCTTTGAGTCGATCCCGTCCGGAAGAAAACGGGATCGGCGTCGAAGAGCGGTCGGTCTATCGCTGCGCGGAGGCGCTTCAGCCGCCCAGCGGCGTCAGCAGGCGGCGACCCGTGTTTGCGTCGTGGAAGGCGCCCGGCGCGAGTGCGTCCGGTGCGGTTCTCGCCATGGGCGTGGCATCCCACCAGGGAATGACTTTCCGCGGGCCGGGGATGTAGGTCTCCCAGCGACCGTAGACCGGTCGGTCCGTGTTGTCGTCTTCGGTTACGGCGTAGTGCACGGGAATGCGCCCGGTCCCATGGGTCTGGCCCGGCGGCAGGGCGGCTTCGGGAACGACGAGTCTCCAGTGCTTCGCAGTGGAAAGCGTGGTGCGTGCCAGTGTGTCGCGCCAGCGCGTCATCTGCGCTTCGGAGCCGATCACGCGCAGGTCCACCCGTTCGGCATCGATGTCGACGATGGTGCCGGTGTGGTCGTAGCGGACCACGAGGTAGACGGTACCCGAGACCATCGCGCCCTCCATTGCGGCGACGGGGTACGACGGCTTGTGAAAGCTGCGTTTGTCGATCGAGGGCCGGCTCTCCGGCGAGGGGCTGTCGAAACTTGCGCTGCGCAGGGTGATCGTGAAGTTGCCGTCGCCCAGCTTCTTCGCGACGAACTGCAGATCCATCTGCGAACGGCTGACGGCCTTGCCGCCGAGCGCGAGCGGTTCGAATGTCCAGTCCGGTGCCATCCGCGACAACATCTCGACGATGCCTTTCGGCAATTTCTCGGGTTTGTCGAGGGTGTAGCCGACCACCCTGCCGTCGGCCGTGATATCGATGGCGCCGGTGACCAGCAAGCTGGATTCGGCCTGCTTGCGGACGGCCATGGGGGATGCGGCAGCGGCGAAAACAGAGACGAGAAGGCCGCAGATCGGCAACCATCGATGCAGGCGCATGGCAGTGTCGTTTCCCTTGAGAGTAGGTCTTTCGGTGCGGCGCTTCAGCCGCCCAGCGGCGTCAGCAGGCGGCGGTCGCTGCCCTGGGTGTGCCACTGGTTCGGCGCGAGGGCGTCGGCGTTGTCGGCGGTGATGCCGGCGCTGTCCTGCCACGGCAGGATCTTGCGCGGGCCGGGGATGTAGGTTTCCCACTTGCCCGGTTTCGGCATGGGTTGGCCCATCATCGCGAACGCGACCGGCAGGGTGCCGAACCAGTGCGGCGCATCGGCCTCCGGGCCGGTGGTCGGCACCTCGAAGGTCCAGCCGCGGATGGCCTTGATGCTGGCCTGCGCGAACTGGTTCCGCCAACTGGCCATCTCGTCTTCGCTGCCGATGGTGCGCAGATTGACGTGGGTGGCGTCGATGTTCATGACCTTGCCGTCGCGACCGACCTGCACCGCGAGATAGACCGTGCCGTTGATCGCGCGCTCCAGAAGGTTGTCGGGATACGCCGGCATGCGGCCGCGGCGGGCGATGCGCACGCCCGCTTCGGGCGGCAGATCGGACGCGAAATTCGCGCTGCGCAGTTCGATTTGATAATCGCCGCTGTCCAGGCGCTTGGCCACGTACAGCAGGCTCATCTTCGAGCGGCTGACCGTGCCCGCCGGCAATTGCACCGGCTCGAAGGTCCATTGCGGCGCCAGGCGCGCGGTCATGTCGACGATGCCCTTGGGCAGATCGTCCTGCGCGTCGAGGGCATGGTGGACGACCTTGCCGTCCGGGGTGATGTCGATGGTGCCGGTGACGAGCAGACTGGATTCGGCCTGACGGCGGATGTCCTCGCGCTTGTCGGCGGCCGAGGTCGTGAATGCGGCGAGCGGCAGGAGGCAGAGCAGAAGGAGTGCAGGCAGGCGCATGGCGGTGTCGCTCTTGAGAGTCCCGAAAAGCATAGCGGGATTTGCGCGGCGGGAGGATCGGGCCCGCGGATCGCGATTGCGACCCCGGGGCGTGCCCGGTATGGTCGCGGGCGGAGGTGCGCATGCACGGGGATGGTCTGCAACTGGCGTTGGTGTTCCTGCTCGCGGCGGTGGTCGCGGTGCCGCTGTTCAAGCGATTCGGCCTGGGCGCGGTGCTGGGCTATCTGGCCGCGGGCGTGGCCCTGGGGCCGTTCGGAGTGAAGGTGATCCGCGATGCCGAGCCGGTGCTGGCGGCGAGCGAGATCGGGGTCGTGATGATGCTGTTCGTGATCGGCCTGGAACTGTCGCCGGCGCGGCTGTGGGTGATGCGCAAACCGGTGTTCGGGGTCGGCGGTCTGCAGGTCTTGCTGTCGGGGCTGGCGCTGGCGGGCGTGGGTCTGGCGCTGGATCTGGGCTGGAAGGCCGCGTTGGTGGTGGGCTTGGCGCTGGCGCTGTCCTCGACCGCAGTCAGCCTGCAGCTGTTGTCCGAACGCAAGGCGATGAACAGCCCGCATGGACGGTTGGCCTTCGCGATCCTGCTGTTCCAGGACCTGGCGGCGATTCCGTTGATCGCCGCGATCCCGCTGCTGGGCGTGGCCGCGGCCAGTCCCGATCCGGTTTGGCAGGACGTGCTGAAAGCGGTCGCCGCGATCGTGGCGGTGGTGATCGGCGGGCGAGTGCTGTTGCGCCAGTTGTTCCGGCTGGCCGCGCGGATCGGCGTGCCGGAAATGTTGACCGCGAGCGCGTTGCTGGCGGTGCTGAGCGCGGCCTGGGCGATGCATCTGGCCGGCCTGAGCATGGGCCTCGGCGCCTTCCTCGCCGGCGTGCTGCTGGCGGACTCGGAATTCCGCCACGAGATCGAATCGCAGATCGAACCGTTCAAGGGTCTGCTGCTCGGCCTGTTCTTCATGGCCGTGGGCATGAGCATCGATCTGGCGCTGATCGCGGCCGAGCCGTGGTGCATCGTGCTCGGCAGCCTCGCGCTGCTGGCGATGAAATCGCTGCTGCTGTTCGGCATCGGCCTGCGTCCGGGGCGGCTGGACTGGCGCGAAGCGCTGCAACTGGGTGTGGTGCTGGCGCTGGGCGGCGAGTTCGCGTTCGTGGTGCTGTCCGAAGCGGTGAAGGCGAGCCTGATCGATGCCGCGCTGCAGAACCGACTGGTGGCGATCGTCGGTCTGTCGATGGCGCTCACGCCGCTGTCGATGATCGCGGTCGCGCGCCTGCTGCGCGCGTATCCGGATGCCGCGCCGTCGCGCGCCTTCGACGCTATTCCCGATCATCAGGCGAAGGTGATCCTCGCCGGCTTCGGCCGATTCGGCCAGATCGTCGCGCGCATGCTGGTGGCGCAGAAGATTCCGTTCGTGGCGCTGGAGACCGATGCTGTGCAGGTCGATTTCGTGCGCCGGTTCGGCAACGTCGTCTACTACGGCGATCCGGCGCGGCCGGACCTGCTGCGCGCTGCGGGCGCGGGCCACGCGAAGATCTTCATCAACGCGATCGACAATCCCGAGGCCAGTCTGCGCACGACCCGCGTGGTCCGCAGGCTGTATCCGGAGCTGAAGGTGTTCGCCCGCGCGCACGACCGAAGACACGCCTGGCAATTGATGGACCTCGGCGCGGGCGTGACCCGCGAGACGTTCGCGTCGGGCCTGGAGATGGGTCGCGACGTGCTGATCGCGCTCGGCATTTCGCCGGAACAGGCGGCGCAGCGCGTGCAGCGGTTCCGCGACCACGACGAAGCGCTGCTGGCCAGCCAGCATCTGATCTACGACGACGAGGCGGCGCTGCTGGAAAGCGCGAAACAGGCGCGCAGCGAGCTGGAGCAGCTGTTCGAAGCCGACGTCGAGCCCGATGCGGTGCCCGACGTGGTGTTCGACGACGACCCGCCGCCCCCCGCGCGGCGCTGAGCGCGCCGCGCGGCGTCGCCGAACTTATTTCGCCTTCGCCGGCGCGAACCGGTCGCCGAAGAAATCGCCCGGGTTCCAGCGCGGGCGTTCCGCGGCGTCGCCGACCAGCCGGCCGATCCGCGCGTTGAGCTTCGCCAAGCGCACCGCGTCGCCCCAGGCGATCGGCAGCGTGGCTTCGTCGCTGGGCTGGTGGTAGTGCTCGCGCAGGAATTTGCGCAGCGCCAGTTTCGGATCGCGCTCGCCGTCGGCGGAGAGCATGCCGCCGGTGAGATAGACCGCGGGAATGCCGGCGCGGATGAAGGCGTACTGGTCGCTGCGCACGAACACCACGTCTTCCGGGAACGGATCCGGCGACAGCGCCACCCCGATGTCCTTCGCTGCAGTGTCCAGCGCCGATTTCAGCGTCGAATGCTCCACGCCGATCGGCACCACGTCCTTGCTCGGCGCCAGCAGCACCGGCATGTCCAGGTTGATGTTGGCGACCAGCGAACCGGCGGCCACCGTCGGATGCGAGGCGAACCACTCCGCGCCGAGCAGGCCTTTTTCTTCCGCGGTCAGCGCGACGAACAGCAGCGAACGTTTCGGCGCGATCTTGTCGGCTTTCAGCGCGCGCGCGGCTTCGAGCATGATCGCGACGCCGAGCGCGTTGTCGAGCGCGCCGTTGTAGATGCGGTCGTCGACGCCGTTTTCGTCCTTCACCGGCGCGCCGATGCCGATGTGGTCCAGGTGCGCGGTGTAGACGATGTGTTCGGCGGCGAGCGCGGGGTCGCTGCCGGGCAGCGTCGCGGCCACGTTGCGCGAGGCCACCGGTTCGATCTTCGTGCGCGCGGCCAGCGCGAGCGTGCCCGGCAGCGCGAAGCCCTTGAGCGTGCCGGTGTCGGCGGCCTGGAACAGTTGTGCTGCCGTGCGCGGGCCGTCGGCGAAGATCAGGTCGGCCGCGGCCGCGCTGACGGTGGCGATGCCGCGCAGTTCGGGGAATGTCCCGATGCCCTTGCCGTCGGGGCCGCGCAGGCGCATGCCTGCGCGCTGCCAGTTGTCGGCGCCGCGCGACCACGGCGAGTCGGCCTCGTCCTTCGGCGTGTTGACGAACACCGCGCCCACCGCGCCGCGTTCGGCCAGCGCGCGCAGTTTCTCTCGGGTGGCGCTGTGGAACGCGCGGCGATCGTTGTCGAAGCGCGCGGGCGCGCCGCCGAACACCACGGCGATCCTGCCCCGGAGGTCGAGCCCGGCGAAGTCGTCGTGGCCGAGTTCGGGCGCGTGCACGCCCAGGCCGACGAAGACCGCGGGCGCTTCCAGCGCATGCTCGGCCGCATTGAAATTCAGCGTGGGCAGAAACTGTTCGCGGAAGCGCAGTGCGATCTCGCGGCCGTTGCGCTTGACCACCAGCGCCGCGCCGTCGGCTTCGCGCGTGGCCTTCAGCAGCGGCACCGCCTGGAACCAGGTGCCGTCGTCGCCCGCGGGCTGCAGGCCGATGGCGGCATAACGCTTCGCCACGTACTCCGCGGCGAGATCGTAGCCGCGGGTGCCGGCTTCGCGACCTTCGAAGCGGTCGTCGGCGAGCGTGCGCACATCGTCGGCGATGCGCTGTTCGTCGGCGTTCGCCGGCGCGCTCGTGGCTGGCGGCGTCGCCGGTGCGGCGATGGTCGGCGCCTCGGGCGTGGATGCGTCGCGCTGGCAGGCGGCGAGGAACAGCGTTGCGAGAAGAGTCAGCGGAAAGGGCCGTGTCATGGCGCGGGATCGGGTCATTGCATCGGTTCCTCGGGCAGCATCGTGCCCAAAGCGACCAGCGCCCACCACAGGCCGCCGAGGCCCAGCCAGACGTAATTCGCGAGGGTCATGCGGCGGTTGGCGACGGCATCGGGGTCGCTGCAGGCGATGTTCGCGGCCCGCTGCGCGTGGTAGAGAGAAAGCGCGAGCGCGAACAGCATCGCGATCAGCAGCGCGACACTCGCGTTGAGCGAGATCGCCGTTTCCGGCAGGCGGTCGAGAATCCGTCCGCCGATCGCGGCGACCACGTACAGCGTCGCCCAGCCGCCCGGCGACCAGCGGTGACGCTGGCCCGAGCGGACGATGCGATGGTCGAACTCTTTGAAGAGGCTGTGCGCGAAGAAGATCGAGAAGATCGCGCGCGGGACCGGCCAGATGTCGAGCTTCCTGGCGATCTTGTGCAGTGTCCAGTGGCGCCAGAACCAGTACAGCGCATAGAACCCGAACGTGGCGACCATCAGGATCGCGGCCTTGGCCGGTGCGACGACGTAGAACTCGGCAGGCGATGCCGCAACGCCGTGGTCGGCGATGCGCGCGCTCGGCGGCGCGTAGGGATTGTTGTCGACCGCTTGCGTTCGGCCGTGATCGTCGTGTTCGTGCATGCGTCGTCCCCTCGGAAGCCGCCAGCATGCCGCAGCGGCTCGCCGGACGCCACGCCCGCGCCGCGGGGTAAGATCGCGGCCATCCTCTTGCGGGAGAACCGCGAATGTCGACGCATGCCATCGCCGCGCCGCCGGTGCCGATCGAACGCAAGCTGCTGCTGGCCATCGTGCTGGTCGCGCTGGCGGTGTCCGGCATCGCGCCGAAGGATCGCCTGACCTGGTTGCTGGAAGTGATCTGGGTGATCGTGGCGATGCCGATCATCGCGCTGAACTGGCGCCGCTTCCCGCTGACCCGGTTGCTGTGCTGGCTGCTGGTGGCGCACGCGCTGGTGCTGATCCACGGCGGCGCCTACACCTATGCGGAAACGCCGCTGGGGTTTCGGCTTCGCGATACCTTCGCGGCCCTCGGGCTGGAGGTGACGCGCAACCCGTGGGATCGTGTCGGCCATCTGATGCAGGGCTTCGTGCCGGCGATCCTGGCCCGCGAACTGCTGCTGCGCTGCACGCCGCTGCGTCGCAGTGGCTGGTTGATCTACCTGGTGTTGGCGGCCTGCCTCAGCTTCAGCGCCTTCTTCGAACTGATCGA
This sequence comes from uncultured Lysobacteraceae bacterium, assembly GCA_946480825.1. The sequence continues at coordinate 55,132 of CAMLLG010000009.1, read as the reverse complement.
ATGGTGGGCGGCGCTGATCTACGGCGCGGATGCCGATGCCTTCCTCGCCACTCAGGGCGACCAGTGGGATACGCAGTGGGACATGTTCCTCTGCCTGTTCGGCGCGTCGCTGTCGTTGCTGCTGTGGTCGCGTCTGCACGACCGGCAGTTGGGTCTGCGCACGTAGATCCGGCGCGGACCGACGCGATCGAGGCCGGAAACGACGAAGGCCGCCCGGAGGCGGCCTTCACGCAGTGCGACCGCTCTCGAATCAGAAGCGGTATTCGAACGCGGCGGTGGTGGTGGTGAACTGGAAGTCGGTATCGAACAGATCCGACTTGAAACGGTCGATGTTGACGCTCACGCCCATCTTCTCGTTGAAGTCGTAGCCGGCGCCGATGCCGTAGTACGGCTGGTTGTCGCCGTCGTCGACGATGCCGAAGCCGTCGATGTCGACGTTCAGGTCGATGCGGCTGATGCCGGCGCGGCCGCCGACGAAGAAACCCTTGTGCGCTTCGCTACCGAAGTTCTTCTTGACCACGGCGCCGACGCCGAAGGCGTGCGCCTCCACCGAGGCGAAATCGTCGGAATCGCGGCCCAGATCGGTGTAGAACCCCTCGATGCCGACATAGGCATTGAAGAAATAGCCGCCGCGCACGCTGTAGCCGAACTCGTCGCCGTCGGAGCCGTCGATCTCCAGATTGCTGTTGCCCGCTTCGATGCGGTAGTAACCGGCGCTGCCGTCGGCGGCGAACGCCGGCGCGGTGAACATGGCCACCGCCAGACCGGCGGCGAGCAGAAAACGCTGCTTCATACGGAAAATCCCCTGATGTATTCGAAATGACCCCCAAGCGGGCCGGCCACCTTAGATGAGGATGCGGAGGGAGACAATCTGACGTTTCAGACAGGGTGTTGCAGCGCGCGGGCTTGAAGGCGTGCGAGACCGTGTGTTGACGCTTGCGGCCGCCGGTGTCGGCGAGGCGAAAAAAATGCGGACATGAAAAAGGCGGGGTCGCCCCCGCCTTTTCGGTGATGCCGGTTCGCCCCGATCAGAAGCGACCGACCGCCGCCGGATCGCGCGACGCCGGAACGGCGCCGTTGCCGTCGTTGGCGACCGTGGCCGTGGCCGAACCGCCGTCGACCCAGTAGCCGCCGTCGTATTCATAAACCGTGTTGCCTTCCGAATCCTGATAGGTCCGGACGACATACTTGTCGACATAGCGCGGCTGGGTGCTTTCGACGTCGGTGTACTCGTGGTCGAAGTACGCGGCGCAGTACGAGGGCATCTGGTTGCTGATCTCGTATTCGCCGTCGATGCCGGTCCAGGTGCGCAGGCTCTGGTTCAGCGAGGCCGCGTCGCAGCGACCGGCGCCGTGACCGATGGCTTCGACCAGCGTGCCCATCTGCGGGGTGTCGTCGGAGGTCGGGCACAACTTCAGGAAGTTGATGCGCGCCTGGATCGTCTTCCACGGCTTGCTGAGGTTGATGCTGAAGTACTTCCGCAGCGACGCGGCGCATTCGCCGGGCGGGCCGCCGGTCGAGAGGCACAGGATCGCTTCGCAGGCCGAGCCTTCATCGCCGCTGAGCATCTGGCCCTGCTGCTGGCCCATGATCTCGTCGACCATGCCCTGCATCTCGTCCGAGAGGGTGGTGCTCTGGTTGCCGCCGTTGGGGTCGACGCCTTCCGGCAGCTGGTTGGCCGCGTTGCCGTCGTAACGGGCGTCCGGGGCGGACGAGTCGTAGCCCTCGGGCAGCTGCGAGGCCGCATTCGGGTCGTACGCACCGGTATTCCCGCTGTCCTGGGCGCCGACCGTGGCCGCGGAGGCCAGCAACAGCGCCGTCAGCGCAACCGAAATCGCTTTTTTCTTCATGACTTCACTCCAGTAGTCAAAACCGCACGTCGTCAATTCGCATGGGGGAGGCGCCGCCGTTGGCGACGGTTCGTGGTGATGCCGCACGCCCCGGCCTGGCCGGGCGATCATTGCTTCAGTGCCCCTGCTTTTCGACGACCACGAAGCCGCGTGACCGTGGTCGCGCGATTCCGCAGCAGAAGCTCCCTGTTCAGGTTAGCGGAGTCGTGCTGCATTTTGCAAAGCTTGGCGATGGCGGCGTTGAAATCCCCGTCCCGGGCAGGCGGACGCCTCTTTCCGATGTAACGACTTGATTCGAAAAAGGAACGCGGGCAATGCACAGATGTGCAGAGCCGAAAAGCATGTCCTGCGGTGTCGACCGCTCGTCGGAATGGCCCCGGATGGGCGGCAGTGAGGCGCCCGAACGGTCAGCCCGGACCCGGTTCTTCGGGGCGCGGACGGGGCGGCTCGCGTCGTTCGAACGGCAGCACGACACCGCGTTCCTCCTCCGGCCGATGCCACAGCACCGGCACGTCGCGGGGTGTGGGCGGCTCCAGTTCGGCGTCCGTGTCGGCTTCGTCTTCCAGCTCCCAGCTGTAGCGCTTGCGCGGCGGCACCGGGTCGGACTGGCGGAACAGGATCGCCGCCAGCGCACCGGCCAGCGCGCCGCCCAGATGCGATTGCCAGGACACGCCGGGCTCCTGCGGCAGTACGGTCAGCAGCATGCCGCCGTAGAGAAAGAAGGCGATCATCGCCGCGGCGATCGACGGGCGGTCGCGGCGCAGCAGGCCGAGCACGAACACCAGGAACATCAGCCCGTGGGTCACGCCGCTGGCGCCGAGATGGTGGCTGCCGGGATCGCCGAGCAGCCAGGCGCCCAGTCCCGATCCCAACCACAGCAGCGGCAGCGCGCGCAGGGTGGCCTTCGGGTAGACCCCGCCGGCCAGCGTGCCCAGCAACAGCAGCGAGGCGGCGTTGGCGGCGATGTGTTCGACCGAGCCGTGCAGCAGCGGTGCGGTCAGCAGGCCCCACAGGCCCGACACGCTGTGTGCGGTGACGGTCAGCGGGCGATAGTCCTCCCCCTGCTGCAGCGCGAACGCGGCCGCCAGCACCAGCACGAAGGCCAGACTCAGGTTCAGTGCCCGCAGCAGGCGCCGCCGGTCGGCGGCGCGCTGCGCGGGAGTGTCGGGCAGGTCTTCGGGCGTGTGGAGTTGCATCGTCAAGCTGTGGTGCCGGGGGCGGCTGCGATCAAGGCCGCCCCGATGGCGGGGCGGCCGTGCCGGCGCAACGCAGCGTTCAGTCCCGCGATGCGGACACCGGCGGGGTCGCCGGCCGCAGCAGACTCAGCGCCACCGTCGCCGCGATGGTGACCGCGACCACGCCCAGCGACCACAGGATCGGGATCTTGTAGACGTCGATCAGCAACATCTTCACGCCGATGAACATCAGCACCAGCGCCAGCCCGTAGGGCAGCAGATGGAAGCGGTCGGCCATGCCGGCCAGCAGGAAGAACATCGCGCGCAGGCCCAGCACCGCGAACACGTTCGAGGTCAGCACGATGAACGGGTCGCTGGTGATCGCGAAGATCGCCGGGATCGAGTCCACCGCGAAGATCACGTCGGTCACGCCGATCAGCACGATCACCACGAACAGCGGGGTGTACCAGCGCTTGCCGTCCTTCATCACGCTGAAGGCCTTGCCGTGATAGTCCGCGGTCAGCGGCAGATGGCGGCGCATCCATTTCAGCGCCGGGTTCTTCTCCAGGTCCGGCGCCTTGCCCGCGGCGAGCAGCATCTTGATGCCGGTCAGCAGCAGGAACGCGCCGAAGACGTAGAGGATCCAGTGGAATTTCGCGAGCAGGAAGGCGCCGGCGAAGATCATGATCGCGCGCAAAACAATCGCGCCGATGACGCCGATGATCAGCACCTTCTGGCGCTGTTCTTCGGGCACCGCGAAATAGGTGAACAGCATCAGGAACACGAAGATGTTGTCGACCGCGAGCGATTTCTCCACCAGATAACCGGTGAGGAATTCCAGTGCCACCCGATTGCCGACGATCTCGCCGGCCTGCTGGCCGACGTACCACCACAGGCCGGCGTTGAAGGCCAGCGCCAGGCCGATCCAGCCGATGCTCCAGTACAACGCTTCCTTGAACGTCACCTTGTGCGGCCCGCCGTGGCGCATCAGCACCAGATCGACGAGCAGGGCGACGACGACGAGCGCGGCGAACGCGCCCCACAACAACGGACTACCGATGGTGGTCATGCGGGAAAACTCCGGTTCGGAAAACGAGAACGCCCAACCGCGAGGCTGGGCGTTTCGTCGACCGGACCGGACGGACCACAGCCCTGTGGGCCATGGTCCGCGCGGGACCGTGCGGGAGACGGACCTTCGCCTGAGCGGCGAAGGTCTCGCTCGCAGCCGCGGGCACCGATGGCGTGCCTGCGACTGCCGCCGGACCGGAGCCGGGCATCGGCCCGGGCTCGTAATGACGGCCACGACGTGTGGGAGCTACTCCCCTTCTGGAGCGGCGATTGTTTTTCAAATACTTAGGCGCGTCAACCCCATTACAATGCCAAGATGAACGCACCGTTGCCCGAAATCCGCCTCAGGAACACCTGGACCTCCCGCCACCCCTGGATCTTCCAGAAACTGGTGGAGAAACCCGCCCAGCGGCCCAAGCCCGGCAGCCTGGTCGAGATCGTCGGCAGCGATGGCGTCTGGATCGGCCGCGGCTTCTACAACGGTCATTCGCGGATCTCGCTGCGCATCCTGGAGCGCGACCCCGACATCGCCATCGACGCCGACTGGTTCGCGACGAAGATCGCCGCGGCGGTGAGCCTGCGCCGCGATGTGCTCAAGCTGGATGCGGTCAGCAACGCCTGGCGCGTGGTCCACAGCGAGGGCGACGGCCTCAGCGGTCTGGTCGTGGACCGTTACGACGATCTGCTGGTGGTCGAATACTTCAGCGCCGGCATGTTCCGCTATCGCGAATGGATCTACGCCGCGTTGCGCGAACAGTTTCCGGGCTGCCGCTTCCACGCGTTCGCCGACGAGCATGTGCAGAAGCAGGAGAGTTTCGACTTCCGCGGCAGCGAACCGGCCGCGCCGGCGATCATCACCGAATACGGCATCAAGTTCCGTGCCGACCCGGCCGGTGCGCACAAGACCGGTTTCTTCGCCGACCAGCGCGACAACCGCGAATGGCTGTCGCACCAGTGCGCCGGCAAGCGCGTGCTCGATCTGTGCTGCAACACCGGCGGTTTCGGCGTGTACGCCGCCGCGCGCGGCGCCGGCGAAGTGGTCGGCATCGACATCGACGACGCGGTGCTGGAGATCGCGCGCGGCAACGGCAAGTTGAACAATGTCCGCCCGCGTTTCGTGCAGGCCGACATCTTCCCGTGGCTGCGCGATGCGGCCAATATCGGCGAACAGTTCGACGTCGTGATCCTCGATCCCGCGAAGATGACCCGCGACCGCGAACAGGTGATTCCGGCGCTGAAGAAATATCTCGACATGAACAAGCTGGCGATGGGCGTGGTGAAACCCGGCGGCCTGTTCGCGACCTTCTCCTGCACCGGTCTGGTCAGCGAGGAACAGTTCCTGGACATGCTGCGTCGTGCCGCGTTCTACGCCGGGCGCACGGTGCAGGTGCTCAAAGTCGCCGGCGCCGGCGCCGATCACCCGTGGCTGACCGACGTGCAGGAAAGCCGCTATCTGAAGGCGGTGTTCTGCCGCGTGGTGGACTGATCGTCGCGCAGTGCCGGCGGCGTCTGCCGGCCTCGTTTTTTCGACCAGCCGTCAGCGGCCGGTGCGCCGGAACCACCAGACCATCGCGGCTCCGGTGAAGTACATCAACAGGCTGTAGATCGCGGCCGGAATCGCGAATGCGAATTGCCCCAGCACGTTCAGGGCGATGAAGATCGCGAGCGTGCCGTTGTGGATGCCGATCTCGAAGGAAATCGCGATCGCCTGCCGGCGCTCGATCTTCGCCAGTCGCGCGCAGCCGTAGCCGACGCCGAGGCTGAGCGCGTTGAGCAGCAGGCAGACGCCGGCGACGCTCGCCGCGTGCGCCCGCAGCGTTTCGCGCTCTTTCGCGATCGACAGCGCGATCAACCCGACCAGGATGACCAGCGACAGCGGCTTGATCACGCGTTCGACGCGATCGGCCAACGACGACGCCCGCGCGCGCAGCCACATGCCCAGAGCGACCGGCACCAGAATGACGGTCCCGACCTCGACGATCTTGCGCACCGGCGGCGGCACCGAAGCATCGCCGCCGAGGAAATACTGCATCGACCACTGCACGATCAGCGGCAGCGCGAACAGTGCGAGGAGGCTGTTGATCGCGGTCAGGGTGATGTTGAGCGCGACATCGCCCTTCGCCAGATGGCTGAAGACGTTCGCGGTGGCGCCGCCGGGCGAGGCCGCGAGCAGCATCAGTCCGACCGCCAGCGGCGCGGGCAGAGCGAACAGCAGACACAGCGCGAAAGCGATCGGCGGCAACACCAGCATCTGTGCGGCGAGTCCGACCACGACCGGCTTGGGCATCCGCAGCACGCGGGTGAAATCGACGATCCGCAGATGCAGACCCAGGCCGAACATGATGATGCCCAGCGCCAGCACCAGCAGGGTGGTGATCAGAGCGGGCTCCATGATTGCGAATCCTCGACTTGATGCCTGTGGTTTCCCGGGCGGGCCGATCTGCGGGCCGGCGTTCCGGGCCGCGGGTCACGCTAGCACAGGCCGTCGGCTGCGTGGAGCCCGCGGGAACCCACGCTTCGGGCCGGAGGATGACGATCCTGTCGCCGAGGGTCGATCAGGCCGATTCCGGCGCGTCGTCCTCGGTTACCGGCATTTCCCTCGCGTCGTCGCCCGTCGCAGCGTCATCGGTCGCGGCATCGGCAAGCAAGGGCAACGCCTCTTCCTCCTCGGTTCTGGCCGACAGCGATGCATGCAGTTTCTTTTTCCCGCGCGCGCCGGCCTTGACGAGCCGTCTGGCGCGCGCGAGCACCGACTGTTGCGAGGTGTCGAGTTTCGATCGCGCCAGTCTGAGCTTCGCATCCGCGGTTTTGAAACTCTGTTCGATCGCCTCGAAATCGGTCAGGAACGAGGAGACGCTGTCCAGCAGCTTTCCGGCCTCGTCGCCGATGGTTTCGATCTGTTTCTGCAGGGTGTCGCGCATCCAGAGGCGTTCCACGACCTGCAGCATCGCCATCAGCGTGTTCGGCGTCGCGAACGCGATGCCGCGTCGGAACGCTTCCTGTTGCAGGTCGGGGGAGAGTTCGAGCGCCTTGGACAGCGCCGATTCGATCGGAACGAAGGCGATGGTGATCTGCAGCGCTTCGCCCGGGTAAAGCGCCGGGTAGTTGCTGTTCGACAGTTCGCTGATATGCCTGCGCATCGAGGCGACGTGCTTTTGAAGCGCCGCGCTTTCCAGTGCGCCGTCGTCGGCGTTCACGGCTTCCCACCATGCGAGCAGGCTGACCTTGGAGTCGACGACCACTTTCCGCGCATCCGGCAGGGTCACGACCACGTCGGGGCGCTGACGTCCGCCGCTGTCCTCGTTGTGCTCCAGCGGCTGCCGGAGGTAGTTGATGCCTTCCTTCAGCCCCGATGCCGTGAGGACGCTGTCGAGCATCATTTCGCCCCAGTCGCCGCGCGCCTTGGCGTTGCCCTTCAAGGCACGCGTCAGCGAGTCGGCGGAGGCCGCCATGTTCTGGTTCAGGGTGCTCAGCGTCTCGATCTTGCCGGACAGTTCCGCGCGGGCTTTCGTGTTTTCGCTGGTGATCGCCTCCAGGCGCTGCTGGAACTGCGCGACATGTTCGGCGAAGGGTTTCAGCGTGTCCTGCAGACCGGTTTTCGACGCATCGGCGGAATCGCTGATCTTCTTTTCCAGCGACCGCGATTTTTCGTCGAAGACCTTGCTGGCCGCTTCCGTGAACGACGTCCGGAGCGTGGATTGCGCGTCGACCAGGAACTGATGCGTGCGTTCCTGCAGCGCGCGCGCCGCGTCCCGCTCCGCTTCCGCCTGTGCGGCTTTCTGCAGAGCCTGGGCGAGTTCGGTGTTGAGCCTCGCGTTGTCGGCTCTCAGCTCGACGGTGTGTTGACGAATGTCCGAGAGCGTCGAACCGGAAGCGCCGAGGTCGGCTTCGGCGCGCGCGAGACGCTGCTGCGTCTGCTCCAGTTGAAGCCGCAGGTCGGAAGCCTTGCGCTGTTCCTGCTCGAAGCTCGCCTGCAGATCGGCGTTGGATTTGACCGATGCCTGCTGCGTCGCCTGCAGCGCGGCGTATTTCGACGACAGCTCGTCCAGGCGTTGCAGCCGTTCCGCGCATTCTGCTTCCGCGCGCGCGGCGCGATCGCTGGCGTCCGGCAAACGCGCGGCCTTGTCGCGGAGGTCGTTGTTGGCGTCTTCGAGTCTGCCGATTCTGGCCTGAAGGGTTTCGACTTCCCCGCGATGTCGTCTGGACGCGCCGATCGCCAGCATCGCGACGGCGAGGCAGCCGATCGCCGCGAACGTCGCGAAGATCCATGGCAGGTATGAATCCATGGGCGTCATCCGGAAGTCTCCGCGCAAAGAACGTCCAGTTTACGCCGCCCGCCGTGTGCCGGTTGCGTTCGCGATCGAACGTCGCAGCGGGCTGAAGCCCGCTTTACCGTGCAGGCGGTGCGCGCGAGGATGAAATGCGTTTCCGCTTTTCGTTCTTTTCGCGGATTTACGGCGAGCCGGGAATCACCGGGATCGCGTCGATCGGCACGGTCGGATTGTCTTCGCTGTTCTGCAGGTATTCCGGCAGCGGCGCCTCGTCGGTGTCGCTGCTCTTGCGGTCGCCGAAGATCTGGTAATTGCGGCGCTGCAGCCAGGCGTCGCGCACCAGGGCGTAGTCGTCGGTGGCGCCTTCGCGCATGCGATCCACGCTGAGCAGTTGGGTACGCACATCGACCAATTGCAGCCCCTGCAGGAACACGCGCAGCTTGTCCTCTTCGATCGGCCGGATCGGCGACAGCGGCGCGTCGCCGGCCATGCCGAGGGCGTCGCGGATGGTGCGCGGGCCGAACAGCGGCAGTTCGAGGTAGCGCGATTTCTTCCAGCCCCAGACGCCGAGCGTCTGGCCGAAGTCTTCGCTGCGGTTCGGCAGCTTCGCCGAGGTGGCCGGATCGAACAGACCGCCGATGCCGAGCGTGCTGTTGAGCAGGAAGCGGCCGATGGACTGGCCGGCCTGCTTCGGCTTGCCCTGCAGCAGCGCGTTGACCGCGCTGACCGGCTGGCCGAGGTTGTTGAAGAAGTTGCTGACGCCCAGACGCACCGGCCGCGGCACCACCTTCACGTAGGCGGTCGCCAGCGGCTTCGCCACGCGCCGGTCGACCGCGTCGTTGAAACGGTGGACGCGACGGTTGTACTTCTCCCACGGGTCGTAGCTCAAGGGCTGCGCTGCGGGTTCCGGCAGGGTCGGATCGGCGATCGGGTCGTAGACCTGCGGCTCGGGCGTCCCGTAGATGGCCGCGAAGTCGCGTTCGGCCGTGGTCGGCTCCAGCGAGGCCGGCGCGCCATCGGCGACGACCTGGGCGGTCTGCGTCGTGCCGTCGGTGGCCGACTGGTCGACGGCGGCTTGATCGACGGCTGCCTGTGCGGTCGTTTCGGTCGCGGCAGTGGCGTCGGCGGGCGTGGCGTCGACCACCGTCATCGGTGGCGGCGCATCCTGGGTGGCGGCCTTGTGCGCGCAGCCGCTGGCGAGCAGCGCTGCGGCGAGAAAGGCCGCCCGGGGGAGGAGGCGGTACGGGTTCATGGCGCGAGTGTAGCCTCTGCGGGCATGGGGCGGTCCGCCGGAGCGGCGTGTCAGTCCCGGGCGAAGGTGAGGTCGTGGCCGAGCCGATAGGCGCCGCGCAACTCGGCGAAACCTTCCGGACGACCTTCGACCGACACCCCGCCGGAACGCGTGGCGAGCAGCGAAATCAGGGCCAGGCCCGCGCTGTCGATGGATTCGACCGCGCACAGGTCCAGGTGCCGGAGGCCCGCCGGATCGGCCGCGAGACGCGCCCACAACCCGGCCACCGCATCGCGCGACAGCCGGCCGCGGAAACGCAGTGTTCCGCCGTCGCGGACGAGCTCGCAGGCCATGGCGTTCACTGCCCGGCGTCCGCCTTCAGCTGGCCGTTGCGCAGTTCGGCGGCGACCTGCTTGATGCTCTTGCGCTGCAGTTCGGCGTCGAACTGGCTGCGGAAGGTCTGCACGTAGGACACGCCTTCGACCATCACGTCGAACACCTTCCACTGCGTGCCGGTCTTGCGCATGAAGTAGTCCACCGGGATCGGCTCGCCGCCCTGGCGCAGGAATTCGCTGGAAACCCTGACGCCGAAGCCGCGTTCCAGCGGGTTTTCGGACTTCACCCGGACCCGCAGCTGGGTGTTGAAGTCGAGCAGCGAAGAGCCGTAACGCTGCATCAGGTTGTCGGCGAGCGCGTCGGCGAAGAGTTTCACGTCCTCGTCGGACGCGCCGCGGCCGTGACGGCCCAGGACCAGGCGCGCGGCGTAGTCGCGATCGAACATCGCGTTGAATTCGGTGCTGACGAACTGCCGCAGCGCGACGCGATTCTTGGTGAATTCGCCGCGGCGCTTTTCCAGCGTGGTGAGCACGCGCTGGCTGTTGTTGAGCACCAGTTGGCTGGGGGTGCCCTGCATGGTGGCGGACGCCGGCGTGGCGCGCGCGGGCGCGGCGGCCTGTTGCGCGAAGACGGGCGTCGCCGCGAGCAGCGCGGCGCCGAGCAGCAGGATCGTGAGCGGGGTCTTGGAAGTCATGGGGTCGGGGTCTGTCCGGTGGGGGAGGCGTCGGAAGATGCGTTGGAGTCGTCGGCGCCGGGTTTTGTTCCGCTGTCGGTCCCGGTCCCGCCGAAAATGTACTTGCCGGCCATCTGGATGAGATCGACGGCAGGCGTGGTGAAGACGATTTCCTCGCCCGGTTTCAGGGCGGTCATGTCGCCGCCCGGCTGCAGCCCGACGTAGCTTTCGCCCAGCAGGCCGCCGGTGAGGATGCTGGCCGAGGTGTCGATCGGCAGGTCGTCGTAGCGGCGGTCGATGTCGAGCACGACCACGGCATCCAGTTTCTTCGGGTCCAGTTCGATCGAGGCGACCTTGCCGATCGCGACGCCGCCGATCTTCACCGGCGCCATCGGCCGCAGCTGGCCGAGGTTGGTGAACCGGGCCTTGAGTTCGTAGGTGTCTTCGCCGAAGCCGAACTTGCCGTTGGTGGAGGCGATGGCCAGCACCAGCAGCGACGCCAGCGACAGCAGGAGAAACGCGCCGACGGCGAATTCGAGACGGGGGCCGCGTGCACTCATGGGAATGGACTCATCTGGGTGGGTCAACGGAACAAACTGATCAACGAAACAGGAATGCGGAAAGAACGAAATTGAACATCAGCACCAGCAGCGAGGCGTTCACCACCGCGCGGGTGGTGGCCACCGAGGTGCCCTCGATGGTCGGTTCGGCGTGATAGCCGACGTACGAAGCGACCAGCGCCGCGGTACCGCCGAACACGGCGGATTTCAGGAATGCCGGCAGGAAGTCCTCATGGACATCCACGGCGTCCTTCATCACCTGCCAGAACGCGCCGTTGTCGATGCCCAGCACCTGCACCGCCTGGAACCAGCTGGCCGAGATCGCGAGGCTGCAGAAGATCGCGGTGAGCAGCGGCACGGTGATCACCGCTGCCCAGAACCGGGGCGCCACCGCCTTGCCGACCGGATCGATGGCCATCAGCCCGAGCGCGGTGATCTGGTCGGTGGCGCGCATCAGGCCGAGTTCGGCGGCGATGGAGCTGCCGGCGCGGCCGACGAACAGCAGCGCGGTCAGCACCGGCGCGAGTTCGCGATACATGCCCAGGCCGATCAGCGCGCTGATCTGATTGGCGGCGCCGTAGGTCTGCAGCGCGCGATAGCCCAGCAGGGTGATCGACAGACCGACGAAGGCGCCGCCGACCGCGATGATGGGCAGGCTGCGCGCGCCGATCTTGTAGATCTCGCGCGTCAGTTCCTGCCAGAAGTCCGCGGTGGGTCTGCTGGCGCGGAACACCGACAGCGAGAACAGGCCGGCGCGGCCGATGCTGCGGACGGTTTCGACGAGGGCCATCACGCGGCCTCCGTGCGCGGCGCCGCGTCGAAGGGAATCGGGCCGTCGGGCTCGCCCTTCAGGAACTGGCGGATCAGCGGATCGGCGGTGCTGTCCAGTTCTGCGGGCGTGCCGTCGAAGACGATGCCGCCATTCGCAATCACCACGGCACGGTCCGCGATCGGCAGGGTTTCGTGGACATGGTGGGTCACGATCAGGCTGGTCAGGCCGAGGCTGGCGTTGAGCCGGGCGATCAGGCTCATGATCACGCCGCTGGCGATCGGGTCCAGTCCGGTCAGCGGTTCGTCGTAGAGCATCAGCGGCGGGTCGAGCGCCAGCGCGCGGGCCAGCGCGACGCGGCGTGCCATGCCGCCGGAGAGTTCGCGCGGATACAGATCGGCGGCGGCGCGCAGGCCGACCGCATGGAGTTTCATCTCGACCAGATGACGGACGACGTCGGCCGGCAGGTCGGTGTGGGTGCGCAGCGGCAGGGCGACGTTTTCGGCTGCGGTGAGGTCGGTCAACAGCCCGTTGCCCTGCAGCAGCACGCCGATGCCCTTGCGCAGTTCCAGCAGCTCCCGCTTGCGCTGCGGAACCGCCCGACCCAGCACTTCGACGCGGCCGGCAGCGGGCGTCAGTTCGCCGGTGAGCGCGGACAACAGGGTCGATTTGCCGCAGCCCGAGGGCCCGAGGATGGCGGTCACGCTGCCCTGCGGCACGGTCAGGTCGATGTCGCGCAGGATCGTGCGCGCGCCGCGATCGAGGCGGAGGCCGGACACATGGACGGCGGCGGGAACGGTGGACATCGGATCTGCAGGGCGCTCTTGGGCTGGGGGCGGTGTCGCAAAAACCCGTTCAGGATGGCGTCCGCTGGCTGAATCCTGCGGGAGTGGTGTCCTGGAAGCGGGCGCGCATTGTCTCCGCCCTTGGCCGGATTGTCTGCGTCCCCGCGGCAATGCTGCGTCCCGCCGGGGCCGGCGGCTTGTGCGGCGACGCCGCAGCGGCGAGGATGTGCCGCCGCTGCCGGGTTGCGCAGCACAGGGGCCGGGGGCCGGAATTCGATGGAGCTGCTGACGCTGGAACATTTCGCCGGATGCGTGAACGAGACATTCACCGCGGCGCTGAACGACATGGACGTGGAGTTCGTGCTGGTCGAAGCCCGGCCGCTGGAGTCGCGGGCCCAGAACCCGATGCGGGCGCCGTTCTCGCTGCTGTTCCGCAACACCTCGCCGATCCTGTTTCCGCAGCAGATCTACGCCATGCGCCATCCCAGGGTGGGCGAGGCCGGGATTTTCCTGGTGCCGATCGCCCAGGAGCGCGCTGGCTTCCTGTATCAGGCGGTCTTCAACTGATCGATCCGCGCATGCGGAATCCGGGCCGCTCCGGCCGGAGCGTCAGACGTCGCCCGCGCGCCAGCGCATGGGCTGATGCGTGCCGGTGAGTCCGCCGTCGGCGACGAAGCCGAGCCGTTCGTACAGTCGCCGCGCCCTGGGGTTCGAGGTCTGCACGTGCAGATGCATCCCGCAGCCGAGTGCCGCGGCATCGGCCTGGCTCTGGCGGATCAGCGCTTCGCCCACGCCCTGACCGCGCATGCCCGGGAACAGGCAGATGTCGACGATGAGGTGATCCGGCGTCGCCCTTTGCAGGTAATAGCGGCCCACCGGCCCGCGGCCCTGGCGTTCGATCGCCAGGAAGTCGGTATCGCCGTAGTGCGCGAGATAGTGATCGTGCTGCAGCGCGAACTGCTGGTCGAGAAAGGCCCGCTTCGCCGTTTCCGGCCAGGGCACCGGAGCCATTTCTTCGGCACGGGTGGTGGCGTAGAGATCGCGCAGCCACGGCAGATCGTCGTCGTGCAGCGCGCGCAGGAAAAACCCGCGTCCGGCGAGGGACGCGGGAATGTCCGGTCGGCCGGGCCGTTCCGGTGGAAACGGCGTCAGCCGCGAAGGAAGCGCGACCGTCATGTCACGGGAACGACGGGTAGATCCCCTGCAGGGCGATACAGAAGTTCACGCCCAGGTACGGTTGCTGGTTCTGGTGCGGTTGGCCGCCGCCCTGGCTGGGCGAAAGCATGTTCGGTGCGAAAGTGGTGTTCGGCGCGCTGGAGGCGAATGGCTTGTTCGCAGGAACGGTGGGCTGCGACAGGCTGCCGTTGGCGGCGGGAGTCCCCGACGTGGCCGGCACATACGCATTGATGCCATGGTTGTGCTGCGGAATCTGGTTGCTGATGAGCGTGACCGTGTTGACGCCGAAGGTTTCCCCCAGCGTGCGCGGCGTCAGCCCCGGTCCATTGCCCTGCTGGCAGCCGGCGCGACCGGCGAAATTGGGCAGCTGGAACGTGGTCTGGCCATTGCCGCCGTAGATGGTGCCGATCAGCGAAAACAGCGCGGTGTTCTGCGAGATCGGCAGGGTCGCGCCGTTGGCGAAGGCCCAGCCGCGTGGGTTGAAGTTGAAGCCGAACAGCTGGATCTCGCCGATGTAGGGTTGACTCATGATCTGGTTCCTCCGATGAGGTGTCGCGGCATCGCCGCGGCCGCGCCGGCATGGCGCGATGGAATGGCGGTGAGTGCGGGCGCGGCGGTCATCCCTGCGACGGGAAGACGCCTGCGGTGGCGATGCAGAACTGCACCGTCAGCGTGGGCATGCAGTTCTCGTGCGGTTGACTGCCGCCGGCGATGCTCGTCGACTGCGCCGACATCGCGACCTGCGTTGCTCCGGTGATGTCCGACACGTAGAAACTGTCGCCGCTGATTGCGCCGGGCAACAGCGTGTTCCCGGGCGTCAACGAAGTCGCTGCGCCGGTTGTCGCGACAGCCGTGTGGGTATGCGCAGGCATCTGGGTCGACAGCAGGGCGACGGTCTCGGTGCCGGCCCGCTGGCCGATGACATAGGTGCTCAGGCCGGGACCGGTGCCCTGATGGATCGGCAGCCGGCCGCGCAGGTCCGGAACCGCGAAGGTGGTTTGACCGTCGCCGCCGTAGGTGGTGCCGATGAGGGCGAAGAGAGCGTCGTACTGCGAAATGGGCAGCAGGCTGCCGTCGCACGCCTGCCAGTTGTTGGGCGCGCCGCGCGTGCCGAAAGCGAACATGCGGATTTCGCCGATGTAGGGTGTACTCATACGTTTGTTCTCCGAAGTTTCATGGACGGTCGCGCCGATGCGGCGCGCGGCGTCCGGTGTCCATGGCGCGCGGTCAGTTGCGCGACGGGTAAATGCCGCTCAGCGCGACGCAGAAATTGATCACGCCGTAGGGCTGGAGGTTCGGATGCGGCTGGTTGCCTCCGGAGGGGGCGACCGTTTGCGCGTTCAGCGGAACGAGGGCGCCCGTGCTGGGGGCGTAGAGGTTCGGCGGCGAACCGGTGCTGGTGCTCGTCGCGAAGACGCGGCCGCCCGCGATGCGGTTGTCGCCACCGGCCGTGGATGCGTTCATGGAGTGCGTATGCGCCGGGAGATTGGTGCTCAGCAGGGTGACGTTCTCGACACCTGCGGCCTGGCCGATCTGCACCGACGGCGGCTGCCAGCTCGGGTCGACCGACGAGGCATAGCCGATCGGTGTACGGCTGCGCAGGTCCGGCAGCGCGAAATTGGTGGTGCCGTTGCCCCCGTACTGCGTCCCCAGCAGCGAGAACAGGGCCTGGTTCTGGTTGATCGGCAGCAGCTGACCGTTGCACAGCGCCCAGAACTTCGGCGCGAAATTGAAGCCGGTCATCATGATCTGACCGATGAAGAATTCGCTCATCGTGATCCTCCCCTTGGATGTTGGCGCGACGCCTCGTGCGCCGCGCGGGCTTACTCTGAACCTGAACTCTCGACCGGACAAGAGCTGCGAGACGCCGGTGCCCGCGTGCGATCGAACGGTTTTCGGCCGCCGCCTGACCGGCGGCCCTTCCGCAACCCGGGCAATCCTGTTCCAATACGGTTCAGTCGCGCCACGAAGTCGGGAGGTGTCCTCCCGAGGCCGCAAACGGCGTTGACTCGTTGGCTCGCGTGGATTGCTATCGGTCGGACTGCCGCGATGCGGCGGCCATCAGGGGGAACAGGGACATGCAAACGCTTTCGTCGCAGTGCGGCCGTCGTGGTCGTTTCGCCGGTTTCGGCCTTCTCGTCTGGTTGCTGACTCTCGGGTCGTTCTGGCCCACGCTGGCGAGCGCCCAGCACACGTCCCTGGAATGCCCGGCCCAGACCGGCACCGTGTCCAGCGGGGGCTCGGTCACGATCAACGTCACCGACTGCGCATCGAGCATCGCGTTCGCCGGCGCAGGTGCCGTGGATGGCGGCAGTTCCGGGGCCGGGGATCTGGAAGATCACGGCAACGCCACGCTCCGGATCACCGGCGGCCAATGGTTCCTGGACTACAGCCACAACGGTACGACCGGTATCGGTTCGACCGATGTCTTCGAGTTCACCGAGGCCACGGCGACTGGCCT
This sequence comes from uncultured Lysobacteraceae bacterium, assembly GCA_946480825.1. Next base: position 38,777 of record CAMLLG010000009.1, on the reverse strand, counting down.
CGGTGATGTCCGGGTGACGATCAGCATCACCCCTTCGGCTTCGCCGATCACGGTGTCCCCGGCTTCCCTGCCGACCCTGACGGCCGGTACGCCGTTCTCGCAGACCCTGACTTCAGCCGGGGGACTTGCGCCTTATACCTATTCCCTGCAGAGCGGCGTGCTCCCGGCCGGTCTGAGTCTTACCAGCGGCGGCGTACTCAGCGGCACGCCTACCCAGCGCGGGGCCTACAGCTTCAGCGTGCGCTCGACCGATGCCACCGCGCCGACCGCCCAGTTCGTCGACAAGGGCTATACCGGCACGGTGCAGAATCCGACGCTGGCGTTCAATCCCGCCACCGGCACCGCGATCCAGAACGTGGCCTTTTCACAGACGCTGTCGATCACGGGCGGTGTCGCTCCGCACACATGCCAGGAAGAAGGTGGCCCGAACTTCCCGGCCGGGATCAGCGTCTCCAGCGCCTGCGTGATCAGCGGCACCACGAACGCGGCGCCAGGTCCCTATCCGGTGCAGATCCGCGTCACCGATGCGAGCACCGGGCCGGGCAGCTACTTCGAAGTCGAAAACTTCACCCTCACCGTCAGCCCGCCGCCGAGCGTGACCATCGCGGTCTCCCCGGCCAGCGTGTCCGAAGACGGCGCGACCAACCTGACCTACACGGTCACCCGCAGCGCCAGTCTCTCTGTCGCGACCACGGTGAACATCACCACCGGCGGCACCGCCACTGCCGGCACCGACTACACCGGTGGCGTCGCCACCGTGGTCATTCCGTCCGGCGCGACCACCGCGACGATCACCATCGATCCGACCGTCGACGGCACCGTCGAAGCCAACGAAACGGTCATCCTGACCGTCGCTGCCGGCACCGGCTACACGGTCGGTGCGCCGGCCAGCGCCACCGGCACCATTCTCAACGACGACGTGCCGAGCGTGACGATCAGCGTCTCCCCGGCCGCGGTCGCCGAAGACGGCGCCACCAACCTGGTCTACACGTTCACCCTGAACCAGCCGTCCCTGTCGGCGATCTCGGTGGGTTACACCGTGACCGGAACGGCCACGTTCGGCGTCGACTACGCGGCCGCTCCCTCGCCGCTGGTCATCCCCGCCGGCAGCACCACCGGCACGCTCCTCGTCGATCCCGCCGCCGATGCCACCATCGAGGCCAACGAGACGGTGATCATCACCCTCGCCGCCGGTGCGGGTTACACCGTCGGCGTGCCCAACAGCGCGACCGGCACGATCCTCAACGACGATCTGCCGAATCTCGTCATCAACGACGTCACCGCCAACGAAGGCAACGCCGGCATCACCAACTTCACCTTCACGGTGAGCCTCAGCGCGCCGGCCGGCCCGGGCGGCGTGACCTTCGACATCGCCACCGCGAACGGCAGCGCCGTCGGCGGCAGCGATTACGTGATCAATACGCTCACCGGCCAGACCATTCCGGCCGGCAGCAGCACCTACACGTTCACCGTGCAGGTCAACGGCGACACCCTGAACGAGCCGAGCGAGACCTTCTTCGTCAACGTCACCAACGTCGTCAACGCGGTCGTCGTCGATGGCCAGGGCGTGGGCACGATCGTCAACGACGATCCGCTGCCGTCGCTGACGATCAACGACGTCACCGTGCTCGAAGGCAACGCCGGTACGGTCAATGCGGTGTTCACGATCACCCTCAGCGCCGTCAGCGGTCAGACCGTGAGCGTGAATTACGCCACCGCGGACGGCACCGCGACCGCGCCGGCCGATTACACCAGCACCAGCGGTACGGCGATCTTCCCGGTCGGCACGACCACCCAGACGGTGACCGTCGTGGTCAACGGCGAAACCGTGCCGGAGGCGAACGAGACGTTCTTCGTGAACCTCAGCGGCGCCACCAACGCCACCATCGCCGACAACCAGGGCGTGGGCACGATCACCAACGACGATGTCCCGGTGACGGTCAACCCGGCCACGCTGCCGAACGGCGCGGTCGCCGCGGCCTACGCCCAGACGCTCACCGCCAGCGGCGGCGTCGGCCCGTACAGCTTCGCGGTCACCGCCGGCGCGGTGCCGACCGGCCTGACCCTGTCCCCCACCGGGGTCCTCAGCGGCACGCCGACGGCGGGCGGGACCTTCAACTTCACCATCACCGCGACCGACAGCAGTCCGTTCCCGGGTCCGTTCTCGGGCAACCGTGCCTACACGGTGGTCATCGATCCGCCGACGATCGCGCTGCCGGCGACGTCGCTGGCCGGCGGTACGCTGGGTGCGGCCTACAGCGCGTCGATCACGCCGGCCTCGGGCGGCACCGCGCCGTACGCCTATGCGGTCACCGCCGGCGCACTGCCGGGCGGTCTGACCCTGAACGCCGCCACCGGCGCCATCACCGGTACGCCGAGCGCGCTGGGCACCTTCAACTTCAGCATCACCGCGACCGACAGCAGCACCGGCACCGGTCCGTACACGGCGACCCAGAGCTATTCGATCGTGGTGATCGACGTGCCGCCGACCGCCGCCGATTCGTCGCTGACCGTCGCCTACAACGCGCCGGCCACCAACGTACCGCTCAGCCTCGGCGGCGGTGCGGCGACCTCGCTGGCGATCACGACCCCGCCGACCAACGGCACGGCGATCGTCAGCGGTACCACCATCACCTACCAGCCGAACGCCGGTTATGCCGGTCCGGACAGCTTCGCCTATACCGCGACCAACAGCGGCGGCACCTCGGCGCCGGCCACCGTCAGCGTGACGGTGCAGGATCCGGTCATCACCATCACCCCCAGCGGCGGCTTCGCCGCCGCCGTGGCCACGCCCTACACGCAGACCTTCACCTTCAACGGTGGCGCGCAGCCGTGGAGCGGTTACCAGGTGACCAACCTGCCGGCCGGGCTGTCGATCACCGGCACCACCGCGAACACGGTGACGGTCTCCGGCACGCCGACGCAGGCGGGTACGTTCAATCTCAACGTCTCCGCCACCGACAGCAGCACCGGCAATGGTCCGTACACGGTCGGCCAGGCGTTCGCGCTGACCGTCGCCGGCCCGACGCTGACCCTGGCGCCGCCCGCCGGCAGCTTCAATCCGACCTATGGCGCCCCCTACTCGCAGGCGTTCACCGCCAGCGGTGGCATCGGCCCGTACACCTATGCGCTGACCGCCGGCGCGCTGCCGCCGGGTCTGACCTTCAGCGGCAACACCGTGTCCGGTACGCCGACCGCGCCGGGCACCTACAACGCGACGATCACCGCGACCGATACCGGCTCCAGCGGCACCGGCGCGCCGTTCACCGTCGCGCAGAACTACGTCTTCAATGTCGCGGCGCCGACCATCGTGGTGAACCCGGCCACCCTGCCGGATCCGACGGCGGCCACGGCCTACAGCCAGACGCTCACCGCGACCGGCGGCGTCGGTCCGTACGGCTTCTCGATCACCGCGGGCAGCTTGCCTACCGGCATCATCCTGGGCGCGGGCGGCAGTCTGTCGGGCACCAGCAACGAAGTCGGCACGTTCAACTTCACCGTCACCGCCACCGACGCCAACGGCCAGACCGGCAGCCGCGCCTACACCGTGACCATCGCCGCACCGACGCTGACGATGACCCCGGCGCCGGGCACGCTGAACGCGCCGTACGCGACCGGCTTCTCGCAGACCTTCACCGCCAGCGGCGGGTCGAACACCTTCAGCTATACGCTGACCGGCGCACTGCCGGCGGGTCTGACCTTCAGCGGCAACACGATCTCGGGCACGCCGACGGTCCCGGGCAGCTATCCGATCACCGTCACCGCCACCGACACCGTGCTGACCGGCGTGGGCGCGCCGTTCTCGATCGCGCAGAACTACACGATCGACGTGCCGGCCCCGACCATCGTGGTGAATCCGGCCACGCTGCCGAATCCGGTCGCGGGCGCCGCCTACGCACAAACCATCACCGCCACCGGCGGCGCGCCCTCGTACGGCTTCGCGATCACCGCCGGCAGCCTGCCGTCGGGCATCACCCTGGCCGCCAGCGGTGCGCTGTCCGGCACGTCCTTCCAGGTCGGCACGTTCAACTTCACCGTGACCGCGACCGATCAGTTCGGCCAGACCGGCAGTCGCGCCTACAGCATCACCATCGCGGCGCCGACGCTGACGATGACGCCGGCCGCGGGCACGCTGAACGCCCCGTACGCCACCGCGTTCTCGCAGACCTTCACCGCAGGCGGCAGCCCGGGTCCGTACAGCTACGTGCTCACCGGTACGCTGCCGACGGGTCTGACCTTCAGCGGCAACACGATCTCGGGCACGCCGACGGTGCCGGGCAGCTATGCCGTCACCGTCACCGCCACCGACACCGTGCTGACCGGCGTGGGCGCACCGTTCTCGATCGCGCAGAACTACACGATCGACGTGCCGGCCCCGACCATCGTGGTCGATCCGGCCACGCTGCCGAACACCACCGCGGGTCTGAGCTACACCCAGACGATCACCGCCAGCGGCGCGGTCGCGCCGTATGGCTTCGCGGTCACCGCCGGCGCCCTGCCGAACGGTCTGACCCTGAGCGCGAGCGGTGCCCTGTCCGGCACGACGACCACCTCGGGCACGTTCAACTTCACCGTGACCGCGACCGACCAGTTCGGCCAGACCGGCAGCCGCGCCTACACCGTCGTCGTGGCGGTGCCGACGCTGACGCTGACCCCGGCCACGCTGCCGGCGGGCACCGCCGGCACGGCCTACAGCCAGGTGCTGACGCTCAGCGGCGGCATCGCGCCGTACACGGTGACCCTGACCGGCGCGCTGCCGACCGGGCTCACCTTCAACGCCGCGACCCGTACCTTCAGCGGCACGCCGACGCAGTCGGGCACGTTCAACATCAGCGTCACCGCGACCGACAGCACCGGCGGCACCGCGGCCACGATCACCAACAACTACACGCTGACGATCGCGGCCCCGACCCTGACGCTGACTCCGGCGACGGTGCCGGGCGGCACCGCGGGCACGGCCTACAGCCAGACGTTCACCGCCAGCGGCGGCATCGCGCCGTACACCTACACCCTCACGGGTGCGCTGCCGGCCGGCCTTGCCTTCAACGCGGCCAGCGGCACGCTCGGCGGTACGCCGACCGTGGCCGGCACCTTCAACTTCAGCGTCACCGCGACCGACAGCACCACCGGCACCGCCGGCACGGTGACGATCGCCTACACGCTGGTGCTGTCGGCGCCGACGATCGTCGTCAACCCGCCGACCCTGCCGGGCGCGGTGTTCTCGGTGCCGTACAACCACGTGTTGACCGCCGTCGGCGGCACGGCGCCGTACACCTTCGCGATCAGCGCGGGTGCGTTGCCGGCCGGCGTGACCCTGAGTAGCAGCGGCACGATCAGCGGCGCCGCGACCGCCACGGGCACGTTCAACTTCACCGTGCGCGCCACCGACGCCCTGGGCTTCACCGGCACCCGCGCCTACACGATCGCGGTCGTGCAGCGCCCGGATCCGTCGCGCGATCCGGAAGTGAAGGGTCTGCTGGATGCGCAGGCGGATTCGACCCGTCGCTTCGCCACCACCCAGATCAACAACTTCCAGCAACGTCTGGAGCGGTTGCACGGCGCGGGCGAGGGCGGCTTCGACAACGGTCTGGCCGCGGCCTACAACACCTACTGCCCGGAAACCGTCGGCGCCATCCCGGGCCGTCGCTGCGACAACAATCCGGTCGGTGGCGCCATCGGCGGCAACGGCGCGGGCGGCAACGGCATGGCCGGCGGCGGTCAGCAGGCCAATGGCGACGGCGGCAACAGCGGCCTCGGCATCTGGGCCGCGGGCATGATCCGCTCGGGCAACCACGACGGCCGCAACGGCAGCGCCGGCGTCGACTTCGAAACCGATGGCGTCAGCTTCGGTATCGACCGCCGCATCAACGATGCCTTCAGCATCGGTGGCGGCGTCGGCTACGGCCGCGACGACAGCGACATCGGCGACAACGGCAGCCGCAGCGAGGGCACCGCCTACACCTTCGCGATGTACGCGAGCTACAGCCCGGGCGACCGCTTCTTCCTCGACGGTCTGGTCGGTTACCAGAAGCTCGATTACGACCTGCGCCGCTTCGTCACCACCAACGGCGCGTTCGTCAACGGCAGCCGCTCGGGTACGCAGTGGTTCGGTTCGGTGTCGGCGGGTGCGGACTTCCAGAGCGGTGCGTGGCAGTTCACGCCGTACGTCCGCGCGGACATCATGCGCGGCGACCTGGAGGCCTATACCGAAACCGGCGATGCGATCTTCTCGCTGGCCTACGACAACATGGCCGTCGACACGAACACCGGCAACGCCGGCGTGCGCATCGACTACCGCCACGAGGCCGCTTGGGGCTTCCTGGTTCCGCAGTTCCGCGTCGAGTACCAGCACGACTTCCGCGCCAACGGTTCGCAGTCGATGCGTTACGCGGATCTGCCGACCGGTCCGTTCTACCGCACCAGCCTGAACGAGTTCGATCGCACCCGTCTGATGCTCGGCCTCGGCCTGCTGTTCGATCTGAACAGCGGCTGGTCCTTCCGTCTCGACTATCGCGGCCTGACGGGCAGCGACGATCGCGACAACGGCCTGCAGTTCAACGTGGACAGGAAGTTCTGATGTCCATGCGCCCTTGAAGGCATGCCTTTCCGAAGGCATGCCGCTCCGAAGGGACGAAACGCCGCTGCCCACGCAGCGGCGTTTTTTTGTGCGTCGCCGCCGTCGTCCCGCCGCTGCGATGCAGTGGGCCGCGCATGCGGGCTGTCGTCGTCGATGGCGCTGCCTACACTGCTGGCCCCGCCACGGAGCTCCCGCCATGAGTCTCGTCATCCACGACGACATCGTTCCCGCCCTCGTCCGCGCGCTGCAGCAGCTGCGCCACGTCCTGCAGAAAGGCAAGGACCACGCCGAAGCGAATGGTTGGGATCCCTCGGTCCTGCTCGGCATGCGCCTCGCACCGGACATGATCCCGCTGACCCGCCAGGTGCAGATCGCCACCGACATCGCCAAGAACGCGGCCGCGCGCCTCACCGGCACCGACGCGCCGAAGTTCGAGGACACCGAAACCACGTTCGCCGAACTCGACGCGAGGCTGCAGCGGGCCATCGACCATCTGACCGGCGTTCCCGCGGCCGCGTTCGAAGGCGCCGAAGAGCGTGCGGTGACCATGCCCACGCGCGCCAACGGCGACCTGCATTTCGACGGCCGCGGCTACCTGCTCACGTTCGTCGTGCCGAACGTCTATTTCCACTGCACCATCGCCTATGCCCTGCTGCGCCACGCCGGGGTGCCGCTGGGCAAGGCGGATTTCGTCGGGCCCATCGGCCAGCGCTGAGCGCATTCCCTTGCAGGAGGGCCTTCAGGCCGGCCCAGGCAGCGCTTGATCGACGACGACATTCGAGCCGTGCCCTCGGCTGGCGAAAACCAAAAACGGGTGGCTACATTCCACCAGCCGCTGGCGCGGCGTCATCCTCGTCGTATCCATGGCGCTGCCGGGGCCGGCCTGAAGGCCCTCCTACAGGAGCACAACCGGGAAGCGCACAGACGCGCGTCTCCGGCATCATGGCGGACGCATGCCCACCGCCTCCGCCCGCTTCCATCTGATCTACGGCAACCGCCTCGACCGCCTGGCGGCGCATCTGGGCGCGCGGCTGGCCACGCCGGCCGTGGCCGACAGCTTGGCGGCCGATGTCGTGCTGATCCCGCAGCCCGCGCTGCGGCACTGGCTGCAGCAGGCGCTGGCCGAACGCGACGGCGTCGCCGCCAATCTCGACCTGTGTACGCCGTCGGAATTCGTCTGGCGGCTGCTGCGCGCCGCGCGACCGGACCTGCCGGATGCCTCGCCCTGGGATCGCGAACGCCTGCGCTGGCAGCTCTACGCGCTGCTGGGCGACAGCGCCGCGACCCTGCCGCCGCCGGTGCGCCGGCATCTGCAGCGCGCCGCGATCGATGCATCGGGCGATGCCGTTCGAAGCGCGACCGGCGACGCGATGGCCCGCTACGCCCTCGCCGATGCGCTGGCCGCCGCCTACGACCGCTACCAGGCCTATCGCCCCGAGTGGCTGCGCGACTGGGAACGCAACGTGCCGGCCAGCCGCGACGACTGGCAGGCGCAGCTGTGGCGCAGCCTGCGTCAGCGGCTGAAAGGATCCCCGCACCGCGCTGCGCTCCTCGGCGAGTGGCTGATGCGCTACGACCGCGAGGCCGAAGGCTTCGCCGGGATCGTGCCATCCGTCTTGCCGCCGCCGGGCCTGCCGCCGCGGGTCACCGCGTTCGGCACCATCCATGTCTCGCCCGACGTGCTGCACATGCTGGCGGTGGTGGGGCAATGGATCGAACTCGATTTCTATCTGCCGATGCCCTCGGCCGAATACTGGGGCGATGTCGAATCGTTGCGCGAGCGCGTCAAGCGCGACGGTATCGCCTCACTGTCGGCGGCGCTCGCCGACGCCGAGCGCGACAACCCGCTGCTCACTGCCTGGGGCGCGGGTGGACGCGAGATCGTCGCGCAGCTGTTCTCCTACGACGTGGTGCTGCCGCAGCGCGAGACCGAGCTGTTCGTCGCGCCGGGCCGCGACACCCTGCTGCATCGGTTGCAACAGGACGTGCTGGCGCGCGCGGCGCCGAATGCGTCGGCATTCGATCCCGGCGATGTGTCGCTGCAACTGCACGCCTGCCATTCGAAACTGCGCGAAGTCGAGGTGCTGCACGATCAGCTGCGCGCGCTGCTGGACGACCCTCGCTTCGACCCGCCGCTGCAGCCGCGCGACATCGCGGTGCTGGCGCCCGACATCGCCGACTATCTGCCGCTGGCGCGCGCGGTGTTCGGTGGACTCGCACCGGACGATCCGCGCTACATTCCGTTCGCGCTGGCCGACCGCCCGCAGGCGCAGTCGCATCCGCTGGTGGCGATGCTGCTGGACGTGCTGGCGCTGGCCGACGCGCCGCTCACCGCCAGCGGCTTCCGCGATCTGCTGGCAACGCCCGCGGTCGCGCATGCGCTGCAGCTCGACGCCGCACAGCGCGCGCGCATCGACGGCTGGTTCGCCGCCGCCGGCATCCGCTGGGGCGACGACGAGCACGCGCGCGAACGCGTCGGCGCCGGCCGCTGGCGCGAATACAGTTTCGACTTCGGCATCGATCGCCTGCTCAGCGGTTACGCCGCGGGCGACGGTGCGGAGGCCGCGGTCGCCGGCGACGCACTGATCGCACCGTATTCCCAACTCGAAGGCGCCGATGCCGAAACCCTGGATCGCGCGCTGGCGTTCTATCGCCGGCTGCGCGAACTCGCCGCGTGGATGCGCGAAGCGCATGCCGCGAGCGACTGGCGCGCGCGGCTCGCGGGCTGGCTGCAGGCCTCGCTGGCGCCGGTGCCGCAGGACGAGGCCGAAGCCCAAGCGCGACGGCTGCTGCTGGAAACGCTGGACGATTTCGCCAGCGAGGCCGCGAATGCCGGCGCATTGCCGGCGCTGCTGGTCCGTCGCGCGCTGCGCGATGCGTTGACGCTGCCGTCGCCGCATCGGCCGTGGCTGTCGGGCGGCGTGACCTTCGCCGGCATGGTGCCGCTGCGCACGGTGCCGTTCCGCGTCATCTGCCTGCTCGGCCTCGACGCCGACGCCTATCCGCGGCGCGAACCCGCCGACGACATCAATCGTCTGGTCGATGCGATCGAGGGCCGCGCGCCGCGTCAACCGGGCGACCGCTCGGTGCGCGACGACGATCGCTTCCTGTTTCTGCAGCTGCTGTGCGCGGCCGGCGACGTGTTCTATCTCAGCTACGGCGGCAGCGATGCGCGCGACGGCAGCGTGCGCGAGCCGTCGCCGGTGATCGCCGAGCTGTTGGATGCGGTCGAACGCATGCACGGCGAACCCGTTCGCGAACGACTTTGCGTGCAGCATCCTTTGCAACCGTTCTCGCCGCGCGCGTTCGGCGCGGGCGACGACGGCGGCATCGAACCGCGCCGCTTTTCGTATCGCAAGGAATGGGCGATGCCCGCGGCTGCGGCCGTGCAGCGTGCAGAATCGCCGTTCGTGGCCGCGCCGCTGCCGATGGATGCGCCCGAATCGCCGGAGCTGCCCGACCGCAACGCATTGCAGGCGTTCTTCGCGAATCCGGCGAAAGTCTGGCTGCAGGATCGATTGGGCCTGCGACTGACGACCCGCGAAGAAACGCTGGACGACCGCGAGCCGCAGGGCCGCGATGCGCTGCGCCGCCATGCCGTGATCGCGGCCTTGACCGCGGAGGATGCGCAGCAGGGCGACGATCAGGACGACGAGGCGCACCACGACGACGAGCACGACGACATCGTCCGCCGCATGCGTGCGCGCGCCGAACTGCCGCCGGGACGCGACGGCGACGCGTTGATCGAGGACACCCGGCCGCTGGCGCGCAGGCTGCTGGCGGAAGCGCACGCCGTGCTGACCGCTGCGACGCCGCGCGAAGTCGTGGAAGCGACGGCGCCGATCGCATTCCGCTTCGACGACGTGCATCGCGACGCCGATGGTCGTCCGCTGCGGCTGATCCTCGAAGCCGGCAAGCTCGAAGGCAAGCGCCGGCTGCGTGCCGGCATCGATCATCTGCTGCTGGCGTCGCTGCACGGCGCGGCCGCGCGCACCGTGCTGGTGGGCGAGGGCGATGCCAAGAGCGGCAGGAAAAAATCCGGCGATGGGACCGATGATCTGCCGCCGATCGCGATCCTGACCTTCACCGGCATCGACCGCGACACCGCGCTGGCGCGATTGCATGCGCTGCTCGCGCTGTGGCGCCGAGGCCAAAGCGAACCGCTGCCGTTCGCGCCGAAAGCGGGCTGGGCCTACGTCGAAAGATTCCACACGAAGCAGCCGCCCGATCACACCGCCGCATGGATGGCGGCGCAGCAGGCATTCGCGCCGGGGTTCGGCGATTACGGCGGCGAATCCGCCGACGCGTGGCTCGCGCTCGCGTTCCGCCCGCAAGGCTTGTTCGATGCGGTCGACAGCGCCCGCGCACGCGATTTCGGAATGGTCGCGCGCGCGATCTTCGATGCGCTGGAGACGCAGGCATGAGCGCGTCCGATCATCGCCCGCAGCCTATCGGCGACAGCGGCGATCTCGGCCTTGCGCTGCCGCTGCACGGGCTGCGCCTGATCGAAGCCAGCGCCGGCACCGGCAAGACCTTCACGCTGGTCACGGTGCTGCTGCGCCTGCTGCTGGAGCGCGGCGTGCCGATCCAGCAATTGTTGGCGGTCACGTTCACCCGCGCGGCCACGCAAGAGCTGCGCAAACGTCTTCGTCAACGATTGCTCGCTGCGCAGAAAGTGCTGGACGGCGCACAGACACGCGACGACGACAGCGAAGCCAACGCCGCGAAAGCGGTGCTGGTGCAGGCGAGCACGTCTGTCGACGCCGCCACGCTCCGCGACCGTCTGCGCGCGGCGCTGGCGCAACTCGATGAAGCGCTGATCGCCACCATCCACGGCTTCTGCCAGCGCGCGCTGCGCGAATTCGGTTTTCGCGCCGGACTGCTGGCCGATGTCGAACTGGTCGACGGCGCGCCCGACGCGTGGGATGAAGTCGCGGCGCAGCTGTGGCGTCGCGCGGCCGGCGAAGACGGCGATCCCGCGCAGTACGCGCTGCTGCGCGAGGTCTGGTCGCATCCCGCTGCGCTGGCGAAGGATCTGCCGAAACTCTGCGACCCGGCGCGCACCATGCTGCCGCGCGCGGACGAATCCGAGGCCGCCGCCGCGCTGCACGCGCTCCGCGCAGACGCGCAGACACGGTTTGCAGCGCTGATGCAGTTGCGGGGCGAACGCACCCAGGATCAGTTGATCGAAGCGGTGTGGCGCGCCAGCGAGGATCCGGCGTTCGCCGCCGCGCTCGCCGAACGCTGGCCGCTGCTGCTGATCGACGAATTCCAGGACACCGATCCGCGGCAGTGGGACATCTTCAGCCGCATCCACGACGCCAGCGATCCCGCGCAGCGCCTGCTGTGTCTGATCGGCGATCCCAAGCAGGCGATCTATCGATTTCGCGGCGGCGATCTGGCGACGTATCTGCGCGCCCGCGATCGCGTGCGCCGGCTGGCCGAAGCAGGCGGGGCGGCGGGCGAGTACGCGCTCGACGCCAACTACCGTTCGCGGCCCGCGGTGCTGCAGGCGCTGGAGACCGTCTTCACCGCGCACGCGCAGCCGTTTCGCGATCCGCGCATCGAATTCCACGCGTTGCGCGCGGCGGGCAGTGCGGCCGAAGCCGATCTGCGCATCAAAGATGCCCCCTTGCCCGCATTAACCCTGCACTGGCTGCCGCCGCCGGAAAGCGATCCAGTAGCAGGAAAGAGAACTGCGGCAAGTAAAGGAATGCGCAACAAGAACGAGGAGCTGCCGCTGATGTGCGCGACCGCGGTCGCCGCCATCGCCGATCTGCTCGCGCACGCCACGCTGCGCGGTGAGCCACTGCAGCCGTCCGACATCGCGGTGCTCACGCGCAGCCACGACGAGGCGCGACGCATGCATCGCGCGCTGGCGGTCGCCGGCCTGCCTGCGGCGCTGCTCAGCAAGGACGGCGTGTTCGACAGCGAAGCCGCGGGCATGCTGCAAACCGTGCTGCGCGCGTTGGCCGAGCCCGGCAACCCGGGGCTGTTCCGCGCCGCGCTGGCGACGCCGCTGCTGGGCTTCGACGCCGCGGCGATCGAGGCCTTCGACCGCGACACGCAGCGCTCGGCACGCACCATCGACGACTTCGACCGCGCCGCGGCGCTGTGGCGCAGCCGCGGCCCGCTGCCCGCGCTGCTGCCGTTCGCGCGACAGGCCGCGCCGCGCTGGCTCGGCGAGATGGGCGGCGCGCGCCGGCTCACCGATCTGCTCCATCTGCTGGAACTGCTGCAGGCCGAGGCGCCGCAGCATCACGGGCCGGCCGAACTGCTGCGATGGTTCGCCGCGCAGGCCGACGCCAGCACCCGCGAGAACGACAGTCGACAACTGCGGCTGGAGGCCGATGCCGGGCTGATCCAGATCACCACCATGCACAAGGCCAAGGGGCTGGAGTACGCGGTGGTGGTGCTGCCGTTCGTGGCGCGGTCGAGCGAGCCGCCGTCGTCGTCGCTGCGGGTCCACGATTTCCATCTCGATGCCGTGGGCCCGGCGCGCGCGTGGGTACAGAAAGCATTGCCGGCGTCCTCCGATATCGATGCGAAAAAACTCGCCGAGGACGAAGACGACGCCGAAGCGCAGCGCCTGCTCTACGTCGCGCTGACCCGCGCCAAATACGCGATCCACGCGGTGTGGAGCCGCAACGGCAGCACCGAAGACACCGCGCTGCACTGGCTGCTGCACGACGGCGCGCGCATGGGCCGCAAGGCCGACACGCTGGATGCCGCAGGCATGCGCGCCCGGCTCGACGCGCTGTCGGCGCAGGACGCCGGCATCGCGGTGCGCGATGTCGATATCGCTGCGTTGCAGTCCGCCATCGTGCACGCGGTCGCCGAAGTCGCGCACCGCGGCACCGCGCCCGCACCCGCGCCGCCGATCCGCGAGGCGCGGCGCCGCTTCAGCAACGACGCGCGTCTGCACAGCTTTTCCTCGCTGCATGCGTACAGCGAGGAGGTCGAAGTGATGCGCGGCGCGGAGGACGAATCGATCGCGATCGCCGACGAAGAGGTCGAGGCCGCGAGCCTCGGCGGCACCGCGTTCGGCAATGCGGTGCACGCCGTGCTGGAGACCGCCGACGCCGACGCGTGGCGTCGCGATGCCGACGCACAGGCGACGCTGCTCGACGACCGCTGGCCCGACAGCCAGCGCGAACCGCTGGAACGCGCGCTGCTGCGCCAGGGACTGGCGGCCACGCCGGCGCATCTGGCGCAGACGGCGCGGTTGGTGTCGCGCGCGCTGAACGTGCGGCTGCCCGGCGACGTCCGCCTGTGCACGCTGCCGGCGTCGATGCAGGTCCGCGAGATGGCCTTCCATTTCCGGCTGCGGCCGACGCGCATCGACGCGGTGTACGCGCTGCTCGACGCGCACGGCTATCCGCGCGCGCGCAAACCGGCGCAGGCGACGCTGGACGGGCTGATGCACGGCTTCATCGATCTGGTGTATCGCGATGCGGCCGGCCGTCACTACGTGCTCGACTACAAGACCAATCGCCTGCCCGGCTACGACCCCGACAGCCTGCGCCGCGCGATCCGCCATCAGGACTACGATCTGCAGTACCTGATCTATCTGGTCGCGCTGCGCCGCTGGCTGAAGCTGCGGCGCGGCGCCGACTACGACGATGCGCGCGACCTCGGCGGCGCGGTGTATCTGTTCCTGAGAGGCATCGATCTGCGCGAGGACGATGCGGTCGATGCGGAGGCTTCGCGCAACGGCGTGCATATCGATCCCGTGTCGCCGGCCCTGCTGTCGGCGCTGGATGCGCTGTTCGACGGCGCGGCGGAGGATCGGCGATGAGCGGCAGCCTGCCCGCGACCCATCCCGACGCGACGCATGCCGATGCCATCGCCGCGCGCGCGCTGCTGCGCCTGCAGGCCGAGGGCGCGCTGCGCGGGATCGACGTCGACTTCGCCGCGCTGCTGCGCGATCGTCTGCGCGCGCCGGCGACGGTCGCGCTGGCCGGCGCGCTGGCGATGCGCGCGGTCGCGCTGGGCCACAGCAGTTTCGCGCTGGCCGATGCGCATCGCTTGCTGGAGGCGTTGGGCGCCAGCGCACAGTTGCCCGAGAACGACGACTGGGCCGCCGCGCTCGCCGCCAGCGCCTGCGTCGCGCATGCCGACGACGCGCGCGATCCCGGCGCGCTGCTCGCGTTCGCGCACGGGCGCATCGCGCTGCGGCGTTATGCGCGCTACGAACAATCGCTCGCCGAGTCGCTGCATCGACGCGCGCAGATCGTCACCGATGTCGACGATGCGACCGCGCTGTCGTCGGCGCTGCGCCGGCTGTTCCCGCGTGATGGCGCGGCGACCGCGCACGACGACATCGACCGCCAGGCCCTGGCCGCGGCGATGTCGCTCCGCCGCCGTCTGTTGCTGATCACCGGCGGCCCCGGCACCGGCAAGACCACCACCGTGGCGCGATTGCTGGCCCTGCAACTGACGGACGCGCGATCGCGCGCCGCGCCGCTGCCGCGGATCGCGCTGGCCGCGCCCACCGGACGCGCCGCGGCGCGGCTGGGCGAAGCGATCGATGGCGTGATCCGCGCCGATCTCGCCGCCGGCCGCGTCGATGCCGACATCGCCGATGCCGTTCCGCGACAGGCGCGCACCCTGCATCGTCTGCTTGGCACGCAGCCGGGGCGCGTGTCGTTCCGCCATGACGCGCGTCATCCGCTGCCGTTCGATCTGGTCGTCGTCGACGAAGCCTCGATGGTCGATCTGCCGCTGATGGCGAAACTGGTCGCCGCGGTGCCGGAGACGGCGACGCTGGTGCTGCTCGGCGATCCCGATCAATTGCCCGCAGTGGAAGCGGGCGACGTGCTCGGCGGGCTCTGCGTCGCCAGCGGCGACGGTCTCGCGCTGCCGCCCGCGGATGCGCAGGCGGTGTCGACGTGGCTCGACATGCCCGTGCCCGCACGCGATGACCCTCCGAACGACGGTCCTGCGCACGACGACGCACCGCTGGCCGGCGCGCGCGTGCATCTGCTGCGCGGCTGGCGCCAGGCCGATGCCGCGGCGCTGCAGGCGCTGGCCGACGCCCTGCAGCGCGACGATCGCGACGCGGTCATGGCCCGGCTGCGCGCTGGCGGCGACTCGCTCGCCTGGCATCGCGGCGATGCCGTGCCGCTGGCCGAGGTGGTGCGCCACGAAGCGCTGCCCGCGTTCGAGGCCGTGCGCGATGCCGACGATCCCGCGCAGGCGCTGCAGCGCGCCGGCGCGCTGCGCCTGCTCACCGCGCTGCGTCGCGGCCCGTTCGGCGCCGAACACTGGAACGCGTGGTGCGCGGCCGAGCTCGGCGCGCGCACGCCGTATTTCCACGGCCGCCTGCTCGCCATCGCCGCCAACAGCGAACGCCATGGCCTCTACAACGGCGATCTCGGCGTGGTCTGGCGCGATGCGCAGGGCGACACCGCGGTCTGGTTCGACACCGTCCACGGCCTGCGCGCATGGCGCCCCGCGCAGTTGCCCGCGCACGCCTCGGCCTACGCCAGCACCGTGCACAAGGCGCAGGGCTCTGAATTCGACCGCATCCTGCTGCTGCTGCCCGACGCCGATGCGCGTGTGCTCTCGCGCGAACTGCTGTACACCGCGCTGACCCGCGCCCGACATCGCGTGGTCCTGTGGGCCGGCCCCGATGCGCTGCAACGCGCGCTCGAACGCCGCACCTGGCGCGATTCCGGGCTGGACGCGCGGCTGCGGGCGCTGTCCTCTGCATCCGCGGGACAGTCCGGCCCGTAGATTGCCGAGGTCGGCCATCGCCGACGCGTTACCATGCCCGCCTTCAGCCGGAGACCCCGCCCATGTGTTCCGCCGATCACGACGACGCCCCCGCCACCGCCTCCGATGCGGCACCCACCGGCGACGCACGCCATGGCGTGACCCGCACCCAGGCCGAAGACGCGGTGCGCGTATTGCTGCGCTGGGCCGGCGACGACCCGACCCGCGAAGGCCTGCTCGATACCCCCAAGCGCGTCGCCAAGGCCTACGGCGACTGGTTCAGCGGCTACGCCACCGACCCCGAGGAATACCTCAAGCGCACCTTCGAGGAAGTCGAGGGTTACGACGAGATGGTCGTGCTGCGCGACATCGAATTCGAAAGCCACTGCGAACATCACATGGCGCCGATCATCGGCAAGGCCCATGTCGGTTATCTGCCGAACGGTCGCGTCGTCGGCATCAGCAAACTCGCCCGCGTGGTCGAAGCCTACGCCCGCCGGTTCCAGGTGCAGGAAAAAATGACCGCGCAGATCGCCCGCTGCATCGAAGACACCCTGCGCCCGCGCGGCGTCGGCGTGGTCATCGAAGCCGCGCACGAATGCATGACCACCCGCGGCATCCACAAACGCGGCGTCAGCATGGTCACCTCGAAAATGCTCGGCGGCTTCCGCGACGACGCCCGCACCCGCGCCGAATTCCTCGAACTCATCCAGGTGCGCAGCGGGCGGTGACGCGTCGGGTGAAGGCGTTGCGGTGCGCCCAATGAAACCAAATCCGGATCGACAAACGGTTGCCTGATTGCTTTTTGGCCGTCGTCCCGGCGCAAGCCGGGATCCAGCTTTGAGCAAAAGCGCATCAGCTGAAAGCGGCATGCGCCATGACGGTTTGGCGCAATCGAGAAATGCCGGTGCATCAAGCTGCGCTGACGCAGTGTGCAGCGACTGGATATGCGCCTCGCGCTCTTGGCGAGACCTCCTCGATATGAGTCATTTCAAACCAATCCGCTCTCAGCCAGAAATTGCTCGGCGCACGCACGAATGATGCGCTCGGCTTCGGCGTAAGGCATATAACTGGCGTCGTGATCGGTGCCATAGTCACCAAACAAGACATATCCGCGAAACTCGCCATCGTCGAAGAAACCAGGTGTCCCGCCTTCCATCAACGCGGATGGGTCGACATCGGCATTGACGCACAGAGTGAATGACCAGCCGGCGTGTCTCGCTCGGAAGTAGAGCGGGTGACCAATGAGGCGTCCGTCCGCCTGGACGGGGCCGCGACCGTAGATCGTGCAGTCCAGTTGAAGGGTTGCATCCTGGACGTGTCTCTCCTGTTCGAAAATGCTTTCATTGATTTCCACGATCTTCCGAGGTCTGCATTCCGGTAGGGCGCATAAGCCGTAGGCGTCATGCGTCATGATGGCTTGGTGCAATTGAGAAAGGCTGGTGCATGACGCTGCGCTTATGCACCCGACAGGGCTGCAGGGCTACGAGCCGCCCCGGATTTTCACGATCAGTCCCGCCGCTCCTGCTTCAGTTTGTTCCAGACCCTGATCAGTTCGTCGATGTAGGCTTCCACGACGCCGATGGGAGGCGGCGAACCGGTCGTCTTCCAGACTTCGCCAAGTGACGCCGGATAGTAGTTGCTCGCTTTGCGTTCTTTTTCTTTTTCTTTGGAGCGCATCAGGGGCAAGCCCGGATTGTTCGGGTCCGCCAGCACGTTGATCTTAAGCGAATTTTTTGGATTATCGTCGCCATCCACCTCCAATTGGATCGTAGACGGTTTGCGGGTCATCATCATTTCCGACACGAGATAGATCAGCTCGTCGATCGTGAGCTTGCTGTGGTCGACCACGGACTTGCACAGGATGTAGGCCACGGCGACGTCGTGCGCCGAGGACAGCGATTTGTCAGAAAAATGGTATTTCCACAGACAAATATCCGCCCGCACGATCGCATTATTCTCCGGCACGATCGCGAAGATCTTCTCTTCCGTCTCGCCGGCTTCGGTGCTGCCTATGAAGCCTTCCAGACCTGTCGAAATCAGCGCCTTGATCCCGCTTTGCACCGATTGCTTCGTTTCCGCATCCTTGCCGCCGATCGAAAAGAAGGAGGCGACGGCCTGGTCGAGGTGATCCGCGACTTGCTGGTTGAAACTTGCGCTGGAGGCGACATGGTATTGCTCGATGTACCGGATCGCCCGGATGCCGGGGATCTGGATCTTGTCGACCTGCGCGGGATTCATGAAGCCTTCGTTGAGTTCGTCCCGGAAGGCGCGGATCCTGGCCTTGGCGGCGACCAGCATCAGTTCCATGTTCGCCTTGATTTGCTCTTTGCCAGGCTGGCCCGTGAGGTCCCTGATTGCATTGACGATCGATGACATGGGCGTTCCTTGCTCCTGTGCCGGATGGGGGTCTTCAATGAATTTTCAGGCCTGTCTGTCATTGGCAAGGCCATAACCCGCAGTCTCCGCCCGCCCCCAAACCCCTGTCAACGCAACCCCACCTGTCACAACCAACAGCCTCTTCTTTCCCCGCAACAGCAGATCCCTCCACGGGCGTTGCCCGCGTTCGGGATGACAGTCGTTGCCGTCATGCCGCGTCGCGCTGCGCCGAAAGGCCAGCTTTGCGTTCCACAACCTCTGCGCTGCTTCGGGTGATGGCCGGCGGTGCGGGTCTGATCCGGATGCAGTCTGCGTCGGCGGGTCGGTGCCTCGCGCCGCGCGCCCGGCGACGAGGTCGGACGCCGAAGGCGATGCCCGAGCAGTTGAGCTGAGCCAACGACGACGGTCGCGTCAGGGTGTCATCGCCTTCCGCACCACCCTCACCATCCGCTGCGGCCCACGGGCCTCGCGCGCGAGGCCTGCCCGAACCCCGGCGCATCGCCCTCGACACCGTCCCATCCGAACGCGCATCGCCCGCTCCGCGCAGTCAGGAACATCTGCGCAGTCTCTTGAAAATCTCTCTGTTGATGTCGGCGACCCGTTACGGATCAGGCGCTTGCGGACGCAGTGCGGCGAAGAGCTTCAAAAAGTGACGAATGCACGTCTTGGGCGACGGCGATCACCGTGATATCTCGGCGCCTGAAGAATCAAGCCATGGAGTGCCGACACGATGTCCGATATCAAAGAAGTCTCCGGTGGTTTCCGACAGACGACCGCCGACGGCGGCGCCACCAACGTCGATGCCAGATTCCGCGACGACGGCAACGGCCTGCAATTCTCGGGTGCGTCCGTCGGCATCGTCCGCCCCACCGGGCAGGACCAGCAGTGGTCGGTCGACGCGCAGGTCAATGCTGCCAACGGCGTGATCAACGGCGGGCAGGTCAATGTCTCGTTCGGGTCGCGTCCCGGTGAGGCCACGCCCTACACCAGCACCCAGCCGTACACACTTCCGGACGGTACGGTGCGCGACATCGAATTGCCGGGCATGCGGATCGAGCGTCCCGATCCGGGCGTGGATCGCACTGCGGTCGGCGTGACCGTGACCGGCAGTGCGCAGCAGGTGGCGGGCGATCCGCTCAACGTCACCGCGACGCCGCAGGCCAGCCTCGCGGTCGGCGCCAACGCCAACGGCACCACCGTCGTGACCGGCGATGTGCGCGCCCAGCTCGATTCCACCCTGGGTCAGCGCGATGTCGGGGTCCAGGCGCAGTACCGATCGGATCAGGACCGGCTCACCGTGACGCCGTTCCAGACCGATCGCGACGACAATGCCGCGCTCGGCAACACGATGGACAGCCTCTACGCCCCCAGCCGTCCCCAACCCGGCACGCCGTCCACGCCCGCATTGAGCGCGGATCAGGCCGGCGCCGCGCTGCGTGAAGACCCGCTCTACAAACAGGCGCTCGGCGCATTGCAGCAGCAGGGGCATCCGCTCGACCCCGCGCGCGACGGCGCGACCGAGCGCATCGCCGCGAGCGTCGCCATCGCCGCGCAGCAGCAGGGCGTGGATCGCATCGACGGCGTGACCTTCGGCAACACGGTGATCAACGCGCAAGGCCAGACCGACCGCAACGTGTTCTTCTTCAAGGGCGAGCCCAGCAGCGACCTGCGCGTCGGCGAACAGACCGCGCTGTCCACGAGTGTCGGCGAGCAGGCCCTGAAGGCGCAGCAGGCATCGCAAGCGCAGCAGGCCGCGGTGCCGACGCCGGCGGTCGATCAGCCCGCCATCGAATCCGGCCGCCGGACCCTGCAGTAACCCGTGCGGTCACCCAGGCAACGCTGAACAAGCCCATCTCCGGATCGCAAGTCCGGGGCCAGGCACTGGGCTTGTTCAGCGCTTGCGTCCTGCGCGACGCAAGTGTCCGCAAGCCATGGCGGCGCGCTCGCGGGATCTTCGCGTTGGCGAAGCGCGCGCGTCGCGAATCACGCTGCCGTGTCGGGCTTCCGCTTGCTGCGTGTCAGCAGATACACGAGTGGGCCGAAGGAGCCGAGCACGACGGTCGCGACCAGCCAAGGCCACGGATTGCGCCCGCGCGACCTCGCGTCGCGCCAGACCCACATCATCACCAGGGTCAATGCGATCACGAGATCCGCGAGGACCTGCCCGGCGCCGAAGGTCTTGAAGTGCGGTTCGATGATGCCCCAGTAGCCGTGCTGCCAAAGCGCGACAGCGGTCAGCGCGCCGAAGAGGGCGAGAACGATCAGGATGAGGATGCGTCGCACGGGCGTACTCCTTCGGTGCAGGGACCCACACTGTCGGCCGCTCGGGTAGTGGGCGCAATTACCTCGGACGTTATTGCCGGCACGCGCGACTGTGCTTGAATGCGGCATGCACAGCCCGCCATCGCTCGTGAAAACGCTGCAGCGGACCCGCAAGGTCCGGCGCATCAGCCAACTGGAACTGTCGCTGCGGCTGGGCGTGTCCCAGCGTCATGTCAGCTTCGTCGAGAACGGTCGCGCCCGTCCGAGCCGGGAACTGCTGGTGGCCTGGCTCCGGGCGCTGGATGCGCCGCTGGCCCTCAGCAACGAAGCGCTGCTCGCGGCGGGCTACGCACCCGCTTACTCCGAGCGGCGCCTGGACGATCCCTGGCTCGCCGAAGCGCGCCTCGCCCTCGACCGACTGCTGGACACGCACGACCCCGCGCCCGCGCTGGTGCTCGATGCCGAATGGAACGTGGTGCGCATGAACGGAGGCGCGATCCGGCTCGCCACGTTGCTGATGCCCGCGGCCGCCGCCGCGCTGGCGCAGGCGCAGGTCAACATGCTCGACCTGCTGACGCAGCCCGGCGGTCTGGCGGATCAGGTGACGAACATCGAAGACGTGGGTCCGCGCTTTCTGTGGATGTTGGGCAACGACGCGGCGGCGCATCCTTCCCTGCAGCCGCGCGTGGCCGCGTACGAAGCCTATCTGTGCTCGCGCATCGGCAAGGCCACGCCTCCGGATTCCGGCGCGCGCGCGGCACCGCCCGTGCTGACCACGCGCTTCGCTTCGCCGCATGGCCCGCTCGCGTTCTTCAGCATGTTCTCGACGTTCGGCACGCCGAACGACATCACGCTCGCCTCGCTGCGCGTCGAACACATGTTCCCGGCGGACGACGCGACGCGCGCGGTCCTCAACCGGCATGTCATCGGCTACAGCGCCTGACCGCTGGCGTCTTCGGGTTGCGCGGGGAATATGGCCGGCGTCGATTTCCCGCAATACCAATGGTCATCCCGAGCCGCAGGCGAGGGACCTGCTTTCGATCGATTAAAAGGCAACCTGCCGCGAAACCGGTAGGGCGCATAAGCCGAAGGCGTCATGCGCCATGACGGGCCGAGAAAGGCTGGCGCATGACGCTGCGCTTATGCGCCCTACGAGAGTTGGGTATACGCCTTACGGACTTGCCCTCAGTTTTTAGTTCTTTAATTCCATGCATGCGCGGTTGACGCATCGAAGAATTGCACGTTAAGTGGGCGCCTGGCGGTACGCGCTGTAGCCAATTTATTGGCGCGGCTAGTGATCTGCTTGTTTGCAGGACTCTCGGGATCGCCGTAGATACCTACATAAACGTGAGATACCTTGCCTTTTTCAATTCTCTTAAGGTAGTGCTCATCATTTGGTGCAAGTGAATGTCCATAGATAAACAGCGCCCCCCCTATTTCGGAGAAGCTACGATAAGCCTTTGCTAAATAATCATTATGCCGAATCCGTTCGAGCTTTTCTTGACTTGTTCCTTCGGAAACGAATAGAGGAAAAAATCCCTTCTTGAGAGCATCGCGAATTTGATCAACAAGGCGAACGCCAGTATTAACCCAAGTGTATTTCTGGATTTCAGTTCCGGTGTCAAAAACATGAAGTGCGCCGTGAAGAAAGTACATATTCTGCTCGTGACTTTGGCTTGATTCCCAAACCACATAGCCAGCATCGTAATTATCTTCTTGCTTTCTGAATCCATCATCTGATTTTGGATCAGCGCCTTCTTCTGTATGCATCTGAGCCCAATAAAGAAGGAGATCGTAGTTGAACGTATAAATGTTGTCGAAGGGACTGATGAATGCACGACAAAATGCATATTCATCCTCTGTTATTTCCCCTGGCCATGCGGGATGGCTGGCGGCGATTGTCTTTACAAGAAGCTCTCTCAGTGCGTCTGCGTCATTGCTGAGAGTGTGCGTAAAAGAAGATGGAGCGCCATATGCGACGAGTATTTTCTGCGCATCTCTCAGGGCCTTAATCACTCGCTCGAAATCTTGTGTTCCGAGAGCTTCGAATGCAAATTTCGCTGTCGGTGAAAGATTGCTGAAATCGGCGTTCTCGTAGAGCTTGCCGTACAAAAAAATGTTCGGACGGCATGCAATGCTAAAGCCGTTGCCAAGAAGTAGATGACGCTTAGTGCATTTTTTTGAATCCTGTAGTGCTTCGGTGAATGAAATCAGAGCCATTTGGCGTTCAATCCGATGAGTTCAGGAGGGCCGTAAAGCAGGAAGTAAATCCCGTTTAGTGTCGATTTCTGGCGCGGCATGGATAAGCTGCACTCTGCCCCAGATTGATCAAGATGATTGGCGTTTCCAAATGCATTCAAGACAAGTGATCTTGTTTTCTTCATCTTGGTAGAAGGCGGAATAACCATCCAAGTGTTGGCCGTTGTTATGAACTTGAAGCGTATACGTTCCACGGTCCAATCGGGTCTCGTCTTGGCCCGAAAACGATAGTGTCAAAATGAGATTCTTGAAGCTGCCATCTATAATGTAGATTCTGCCTTGGTCCGGCCCTTGGGTGACGGTTACGGTCCCGCTTACTCTATGGCCTTGACGCTTCAGTTCAACTACTTCGGAAAAATCGCTGGCACTTGTAAACTCGACATGCCAGCGTCCTTCGATCTTCAGATCACGATATAGAAACTCTTCGAACCACGGTCGAAAGATGCGTACATAACCTAGTTGAAAGATGAAGATAATAAGACTCGCGACAAGACCGGATATAACGCCAATGCTGAGTTCTTCCACTTGGTTCCCCTCCCTGTAAGAATGCGCGCACGGTTCCCTCTGCGCCCCGATTTGGAATTTGATCCCAATCTGAGCATAAGCCGAAAGTCTCCGCCTCCCCCCAAACTCCTGTCAACGCAACCCACCCTGTCAAAACCAACAGGTTCTTCTTTCCAAGAAACAGCAGATCCCTCCGCAGGCGTTGCCCGCGTTCGGGATGACAGTGATGGAAAGTGATGCGGCGGGCATGCGCCCGCCGACATCCGCGCTGCGTCGTGCGCGTGCGGCTTACACCGTCGCCAGAAACCGCACGATGCTGGCCGCCGCGTCGCGGCCTTCCTGCACGGCGGTGACGACGAGATCGGCGCCGCGGACGCCGTCGCCGCCGGCGAAGATCTTCGCGTTCGCGGTCTGGTAGGGATACACGGGATTCGCGGCGTCGAAGCGCGCGGGGTGATGCGGCGGCGGTGCGGGTACGACACGGATGCGGCCGTCGTCGTGCAATGCGATGCCGTGCGCGGCGAGCCACGCAGGCGGGTCGGGCTGGAAGCCGAAGGCGATGATGACGATGTCGGCGTCGAGATCGGTCTCGCTGCCGGGCACCTGTTCGGGGCGGCGACGGCCGCGGGCATCGGGTTCGCCGAGCCGGGTTTCGGCGACGCGCACGGCGCGGACGTTGCCGTCCCCATCGTCGAGCAATGCGAGCGGTGCGCGCTGGAACAGGAAGCGCACGCCTTCCTCGCGCGCGTTCGCGACTTCGCGCGCGGAGCCGGGCATGCTGGCTTCGTCGCGGCGATACACGCAGCTGACCTGCGCGGCGCCCATGCGCACCGCGCTGCGCACGCAGTCCATGCCGGTGTCGCCGCCGCCGAGCACGACCACGCGCTTGCCGCGCAGATCGGGCAATTGCATCTGGTCTTCCCAGCCGGCGATGGGGCGATTGTTGACATTGTCTTCGCCGACCACGATGCGGCCGTTCTGCACCAGGAACGGCAGTGCCGGCAGCACGTTGCGCAAGTCCTGTCCGGGCAGGCCGCCGTCGGTGTAGCGGTAACTGCCGAGGCCGAGGAACACCGCGTCGAAATCGGCGAGCAGCGCGTCGATGCCGATGTCGCGGCCGATCTCCACGCCGAGGCGGAATTCGACGCCCATGCCTTCCAGCGTCGCGCGCCGGGTGGCGATCACCGATTTGTCGAGCTTGAAACTCGGAATGCCGAACTGCAGCAGGCCGCCGATCTGTTCGTAGCGGTCGAACACGACCGCCCGGATGCCGGCGCGCGCGAGGCGATCGGCGCAGGCGAGGCCCGCGGGTCCGGCGCCGACGACGGCCACGCGCTTGCCGGTGGATTTCGCGGCGGTGAGATCGGGTCGCCAGCCTTCGGCCAGCGCCTTGTCGACGATGTACTTCTCGACCGCGCCGATGGTGACCGCGCCGAAGCCGTCGTTGAGCGTGCAACTGCCTTCGCACAAACGATCCTGCGGGCAGACGCGGCCGCAGATCTCCGGCAGCGGATTGGTTTCGTGGCACAGCGCCGCGGCTTCCTGCACGCGGCCTTCGCGCGCGAGTTCCAGCCACTGCGGAATGTAGTTGTGCAGCGGGCAGCCCCAACTGCAATAGGGATTGCCGCAGTCGAGACAGCGCGACGCCTGTTTCTTCGCTTCGGTGTCCTCGAAGCGGCCGTAGAGTTCGTGCCAATCGCCCTGCTGGCGCAGCTCCAGCGCCACGCGCTCGGGCATCTGTCGTTGCGATTGCAGGAAGGCCTGGGGGGTTTTCTTGCTCATGCGCCGGCTCCGGCCATTCGTAGGAGGGCCTTCAGGCCCGAGCCTTTGATTTCTGCAAGCGCATCAAGGAAAAGATCGGGGCTGAAGCCCCTCCTACGGGGGGCTGCGATGCGCATCACGCGGCCCTCCTGAGCGTTTCGCCCAGCGTCTCGATGCTCACCGCCTTCGGTTTCACCAGCCAGAATTTGCCGAGGTAATCGCGGAAGTTGTCGATGAGGTTCTGCGCGTGCGCGCTGCCGGTGAGGCGCTGGTGGCGTTCGAGCAGATCGAGCAGATGCGAGCGGTGATGTTCGAAGCCTTCGGCGTTGATGCGCAGGATGTCGATCAGCTCGTGGTTGTAGCGGTCGACGAAATCGCGGTCGCGGTCGAAGACGTAGGCCATGCCGCCGGTGAAGCCGGCGCCGAAGTTCAGGCCGGTGCGGCCGAGCACGACGACGATCCCGCCGGTCATGTATTCGCAGCAGTGGTCGCCCGCGCCTTCGACGATGGCGAGCGCGCCGGAGTTGCGCACCGCGAAGCGTTCGCCGGCGCGGCCTGCGGCGAACAGTTCGCCGCCGGTGGCGCCGTAGAGACAGGTGTTGCCGAGGATCGCCGATTCGCTCGCGGTATAGCGGATGCCCTGCGGCGGGCGGATGACGATGCGGCCGTCGGCCATGCCCTTGCCGACGTAATCGTTGGCCTCGCCTTCGAGTTCGAGATGCAGGCCGCCGGCGAGGAACGCACCGAAGCTCTGCCCGGCACTGCCGTCGAAATGCAGCGAAATAGGGGTTTCGGCCATGCCGTGATTGCCGTGCGCGCGGGCGATGCGGCCGGAGAGCCGCGCGCCGATGCTGCGGTCGGTGTTGCGGATGACGTAGCGCAGCGGCTGGTCGAAGGCGCGCGGGTCAAAGGCCTGGTCGCCGCGCTTGTGCGCGATCGCGTCGGCGAGGTTGGCGTCGAGCTGTGCGGCCAGACCGGTCGGCGCCGCCTGCGGGGCGCGCACGCCGCAGCGCGCGGGGCCGGTGAGGCCGTCCTGCGACAACAGCGGCGACAGATCGATCAGGCGATGCACCGGCAACGTGCCTTCGGTCTGCACCAGCAGATCGGTGCGGCCGACGATCTCATCGAGCGAACGCGCGCCGAGCCGCGCCAGATGGCCGCGCACTTCCTCGGCGAGGCCGCGGAAGAAATGCTCGACGCGTTCGGGCAGGCCGGTGAAATGATCGCGACGCAGGCCGTCGTCCTGAGTGGCGACGCCGGTGGCGCAGTTGTTGAGATGGCAGATGCGCAGGTATTTGCAGCCCAGCGCGATCATCGGCGCGGTGCCGAAGCCGAACGATTCGGCGCCGAGCAGCGCGGCCTTGATCACGTCGAGGCCGGTCTTCATGCCGCCGTCGGCCTGCACGATCACGCGGTCGCGCAGACCGTTCGCCATCAGCGACTGGCGCGCTTCCGACAGGCCGAGTTCCCACGGCGTGCCGGCGTAGCGGATCGACGAGATCGGGCTGGCGCCGGTGCCGCCGTCGTGGCCGGAGATGGTGATGAGATCGGCGCCGGCCTTCGCCACACCACTGGCAATGGTGCCCACGCCCGCATGCGCGACCAGCTTCACCGAGATCAGCGCCTCGGGATTGACTTGGCGCAGATCGAAGATCAGCTGGGCGAGATCTTCGATCGAATAGATATCGTGATGCGGCGGCGGCGAGATCAGACCGATGCCGGGGCGCGCGTAGCGCAGGCGCGCGATGAGTTCGTTGACCTTGTGGCCTGGCAACTGGCCGCCTTCGCCGGGCTTGGCGCCCTGCGCGACCTTGATCTGCAGCACTTCGGCGTTGACCAGATATTCGGGCGTCACGCCGAAGCGGCCGGAGGCCACCTGCTTGATCTTCGAGACCTTGTCGGTGCCGTAGCGCAGCGGGTCTTCGCCGCCTTCGCCGGAATTGCTGCGGCCGCCGAGGCGGTTCATCGCGATCGCCAGCGCTTCGTGCGCTTCGGGCGACAGCGCGCCGAGGCTCATCGCCGCGGTGTCGAAGCGCTTGACGATGTTCGCGATCGGCTCCACCTCGTCGATCGGAATCGCGTTGATCTTCGAGGTATCGAACGCGAGCAGATCGCGCAGCGCTGCCGGTGGGCGCGAGTTCACCGCGTCGGCGTAGGCGTTCCAGTCGTCGCGCAGACCGCTGCGCACCGCGCGCTGCAGAGTGGTGACCACGTCGGGGTTGTACTGGTGGTACTCGCCGTTGGGCGTGAACTGCAGCAGGCCACCGATGTCCGGCAGCACGCTGTTGTCCCAGGCGCGCTCGGCGATGCGCGCGGTCTCGGCCTGCAACTGGTCGAAGGTGGCGCCGCCGATGCGCGAAGGCGTGCCGGTGAAGCACAGCTCGACGACGTCGCGGTCGAGGCCGACGATCTCGAACAACTGCGCGCCGCGATAGCTGCCGATGGTGGCGATGCCCATCTTCGAGATGATCTTCAGCAGGCCCTTCTTGATCCCGCGGCGGTAACTGCGGCCGATCTGGGTGGCTTCGCCGTGCTTGGTCTTGAGGATGCCGCGCTCGCCGAGATCGTGCAGGGTCTGGTACGCGAGATACGGATACACCGCGGTCGCGCCGTAGCCGATCAGGCAGGCGAAGTGATGCGGATCGCGCGCGGTGCCGGTCTCGACGATCAGGTTGGCGGCGCAGCGCAGACCCAGCTTGACCAGATGTTGATGGACCGCGCCGGTGGCGAGCAGCGCGTGCACCAGCAGATGATCGCGGCGCGGCCGGCGGTCGGTGAGGATGAGCAGCTTCACGCCCGCGCGCGCGGCGGATTCGGCCTCGTCGCACAGGCGCAGCAGGGCCGCGCGCAGGCCTTCCTCGGCGCTGAAGTTCAGGTCAAGATAACGATGCGAATCGCGGAAATCCGGCAGTGTCAGCAGCTGGCGCTGCTTGCGCTGCGACAGCACCGGCGAGTTCAGCATCACGTGCTTCACCTGCTCGGGACCGTCGATGAAGATGTTGCCTTCCTCGCCGATCTGGGTGCCGAGCGACATCACGCAGTCTTCGCGCAGCGAATCGATCGGCGGATTGGTCACCTGCGCGAACGCCTGGCGGAAACGGTCGTACAACGGCCGGATCTGGCCCGACAGCGCGGCCATCGGCACGTCGTCGCCCATCGAGCCGACGGCTTCCTGTTCGGTTTCCGCCAGCGGGCGCAGGATCTGCTCGCGTTCTTCGCGGGTCAGCTGGAACAGTTTCTGGAACCCCGACAGGGTGCCCGCATCGAACGGCGCCGCGGTGAGATTCGGGTCGACCAGTTCGGTGTGCAGGTAGGTCATGCCCTGCTTGAGCCACTGCTTGTACGGCGCGCGCGCGCGGTTGATCTGATCGATCGCGTCGGAATCGAGCAGACGGCCGGCATCGAGATCCGCGGCGATCATCTGCCCCGGACCGAGCTTGCCCTTGGCGAGGATGCGCGCGGGCGCCACGTCCCACACGCCGGCTTCGGAGGCGACCATGAACATGCGGTCGTCGCTCAGCTGCCAGCGCGCGGGGCGCAGGCCGTTGCGGTCGACGGTGCAGGCGGCGTAGCGGCCGTCGAAGGCGACGATGCCGGCCGGGCCGTCCCACGGTTCGCTGTTGATCGCGTAGTACTCGTAGAACGCGAGCAGATCGGCGTCCTTGTATTCGAGCGATTGGGTCGCCGGCGGAATCAGGATGCGCAGCGCCTTCAGCAGGTCCATGCCGCCGGCCTGCAGCAGTTCCAGCATCGAGTCCAGACTCTGCGAATCGGAACCGGCGGTTTCGATCACCGGCGTGAACTCGGACGGATCCAGCGTTTCCGTGCGCCACACGTGCGCGCGCGCCTGCGCCCAGATGCGATTGCCGGCGATGGTGTTGATTTCGCCGTTGTGCGCCAGCAGCCGAAAGGGTTGGGCCAGCGGCCAGCGCGGACTGGTATTGGTGGAGAAGCGCTGATGGAACACGACCGCGCTGCTCGCCAGTTCCGGTCGCTGCAGGTCCGGATACAGCTGCGGCAGGTATTGCGGCAGCACCATGCCCTTGTAGCCGATGCTGCTGGCGGAGAGGCTGATCACATGCAGGCCGGGCACATCGCGCAGGCGCTGCTCGGCACGACGGCGCGCGAGATACAGCGCATGGGCGAAGGCCTCGCGGGTCATGCGCGCGCCTTCCACGTCCAGCACGGGGACCACGAACAGCTGTTCGATCGCCGGCATCGTCGCCTTCGCGAGATCGCCGCATACCGAGGCATCGGTCGGCACTTTGCGCCAGCCCGACACCGCCAGCCCGACCTCGCGCAGCGTCTGCGCGAACGCGGCGCGCACGCGCGCGATCGCGTCGTCGTCGTGCGGCATGAATACGATTCCCGAGGCGTAGCGCTGACCCAGGGCGATGCCCGATTCGGCCGCGAGCGCGCGGAGGAAGGCGTCGGGGGTTTTCAGCAGGATGCCGCAGCCGTCGCCGGAGAGGCCATCGGCGGCGATGCCGCCGCGATGGGCCATGCGCGACAGCGCGTCCAGCGCCTGGGTCACCAGTTCCCGTCCGGGGCGGTCGTCGAGGTGTGCGATCAGTCCGAAACCGCAGGCATCGCGCTCGTCGCGCGAATCGTAGAGACGTGTGCCGCCGCGTTGATCGCTTTCCATCGGAAGAGCTCCGGGATTGGTGGCGCCACCAGTCGCGCCATCAAGAATGGGAAGGCGACGATTCCCTGACGGGCCCGTGGGTCCGCGTCGGTCCTGTCGCTGGATGACCCGACTAAAGCACAAATGGTGCACTGCGGCAACGGGGGTGGCGCACCCCTTCCCCGCCCCGGTCCGGCCGCCACGACAACCTCGCGGGTTAGACTGCGGCCTTCGTCTCGGTCCTCCGCCCCCGCCCGTGAATTCGCCTGCCCCTACGCCTCTCGCGGGTGCACGCCGTCAGGCTGCGCTCGTCTTCATCTTCGTCACCGTGCTGATCGATGTGCTCGCCTTCGGCGTGATCATCCCGGTGCTGCCGCATCTGGTCGAAAGCTTCGTCGGCGGCGACACCTCGACGGCGGCCTATTGGGTCGGGATTTTCGGCACCGCGTTCGCGGTCGTGCAGTTCTTCAGCGCGCCGGTGCAGGGCGCGCTGTCCGACCGCTTCGGCCGGCGCCCGGTGATCCTGCTGTCGTGCCTCGGCCTGGGCGTCGACTTCATCTTCATGGCGCTGGCGCCGAATCTCGCGTGGCTGTTCGTCGGCCGTCTCATCTCCGCCGCGACCTCGGCCAGCTTCACCACCGCGAACGCCTATATCGCCGACATCACCACGCCGGAAAACCGCGCGAAGAGTTTCGGCATGATCGGCGCGGCGTTCGGCCTGGGCTTCATCGTCGGCCCGGTGATCGGCGGCTTGCTCGGCGACATCGACCATCGTCTGCCGTTCTGGTTCTCCGCCGCGCTGGCGCTGATCAATTTCGCCTACGGTGTGTTCGTATTGCCGGAATCGTTGCCGAAGGAGCGCCGCTCGCCGACGTTCGACTGGGCGCACGCCAAACCGATGGGCTCGGTGCATCTGCTGCGCAATTACCCGCAGATCTGGGGCCTGGTCGCGCTGGTGTTCCTCGCCAATTTCGCGCACTACGTGTACCCGAGCACGTTCGTGCTGTTCGCCGACGAAAGTTTCGGCTGGAAGGAAAAAGAGGCCGGTTACGTGCTGGCCGCGGTCGGCGTGCTGAGCGTGATCGTGAATGCGGTGCTGGTCGGCAAGCTCGTGAAGCGGCTCGGCGAGCGCCGCGCGATCCTGTTCGGTCTGTGCTGCGGTGTCGTCGGCTTCGTGATCTACGGCTTCGCCGGCGCCGGCTGGATCTTCATGCTCGGCCTGCCGATCAGCGCGCTGTGGGCGATCGCCGCGCCGGCCACGCAGGCGTTGATCACGCGGCAGGTCGGGCCGGAGGTGCAGGGCCGCATCCAGGGCGCGTTGAGCAGTCTGGTGTCGCTGGCCGGCATCGCCGCACCGGCGGTGTTCGCCGGTTCGTTCGGGTATTTCATCGGCCCGCGCGCACCGATGCACCTGCCCGGCATCGCCTTCCTGATCGCCGCGGCATTGCTGGCCTGCGCGGTGGTCGTCGCCTGGCGTTTCGCGCGGGCGCCAGCGGCGGAGATCAACGCGGTGCCCGATCCGGTGCCGTAACCGCGCCCCGCATCGCGTCACTGCTTTCGCAGGAGCGCCGTGAGGCGCGACCGGTGAATGAGTTTCCGCAGCCGATCGCGCCTTCCGGCGCTCCTACAAAAGCTATGCGTTGATGGCTTCGAGTTCCTGCGCGGACACCGGAAGGAACGACCAGAACGGCACGCGATCCCGCGCCCAGCGCGTCGCGCTGTCGTTGAGGATTTCCAGCACCGCGCCCATCGTGTCCGGTTCGTGCGCGCGCCACTCGCCGCTGTGTTCGAGCACCAGCACGTAACCGTCCGCGGGCAGCCACGACAGGTCGGCGAGACAGTCGGCCAGTGCGTCGAGGTTGCCGCCGAACCATTCCGGAAAACGCAGCGTCTCCGCGATTTCGCGCATCGCCGCGTCGGCGTCCGCGCAGCTGCGCAGATCGATCGGCAGCACCGCGAACTGCAGCGTGCCGCCGGCTTCGACCAGCGATTCGCGGTCGCGCGCGTCGACGAAATAGGCGCCGGCCTGGGTCGGATCCGCCAGCAGCGCGCCGAGCTCGATCGTGTTCATCGCGCCGCCGCCGTGTCGTCGTTCGTACCGTTGTTCGTGCCGTCCAGCGTGAAACGGCGGAAACTGCGGTAGTGATCGTCGGTGTAGAAATATTCGACCGGCGGACGTCCACCGGCGACGATCCGCCGCGCGCCGCGATCGCGCGAACCGGGCGTGTCGACCGTGTATTCGCGATAGTAGCCGCGCGGCTGCGACGGCAGCCGGCGTTCGCGGTTGCCGAACACGCCGTCGTCCTGGCGATACGGATACGGGCCGCCCCGCGCGATCGTCTGCAGCGTGTCGATGGCTTCGGGCGGCAGGAAATCCGGATAACCCGCGGTGTCCGCGGAGGCCTCGCGTTTCGCGGTCTCCGCGAACGGCGGCGGCATTTCCAGTGGATCGGGCGCTGCCGAGCCGGCCGGCGGCATGGCGGCGGGCGACGTCGTCGATGGCGTCGATTGCGTTGTCTCGGGCGTGCGCGCGCTGTGCCACGCCAGCGCGGCCAGCAAGGCCACGGCCACCACCGCGATCCATTTCGAACGCATCGTCGATCTCTCCTGCCGCTGTGTCGGCCTACTGTGTGCCCATGCGACGGCGCCGATGCTGATCGGCGTCAAATCGGATGCTGTCAGCCGCAGGTGATCTCGATGATCTTGCCGTCCTTGTCGACGCGCACGTTCAGGCGATCGCTGCGGAAATCCATGGTGACCATCATGTCGGGCTCGATCACCCGCACCTGCTTGGCCTTCGTCGCCGTCAGCGCCGCCTGAACAACCGCGCTGTCGACCTTCTGCCCGACATAACGCTGCGCGGGCGCGGCATCGCATTCGCCCTCGGGCAAGCGCACGATGCCCGGCGGCTCCGGACCCTCGACCGGCTTGTCGCCGCTGGCGGCATCCGCCGGATCGGCGGCGCCGGGTTCCGCCGAGTCGGGCTGCGTCGCATCCGGTCCGGAGCCAGACACCGAGTCCGGCGCCATGGGCGCGCAGGCGGCGATGGAGAACAGCGCGAACAACGACAGCGGCAGCGGCGACATGGCAATTCCTTTCCGCGGGGGATGCGCCCAGTATGCATGGCGGCGGTAGGATTTCGTAAAGTCCAGCAACGTCCGCGACAGGTCCGAGGCATGCCCTGGTCGTGGGCGAACCATGTGGGCGGATTGCACGAGGAGCGCGTGATGGCCGAGATTCAGATCGACATGTTCGAAGTGCAGCTCGGCGCTTCGATCCTCATTCAATTTTTCGCCGAGGATCGCACCGTCACCATCCTCGCGGACGCGGGGACCAGCGGCGGTGCTTATGGTCGCGATCATGTCGTCGACAAGCTTCAGTCGATCCTGCCAAGCACGGAAGGGCATCGCGCGCGGATCGACCTGCTGATCGGTACCCATTACGACAGCGATCATCTCAATCGCATGGTGCCGGTGATCGAGCAGTACGAGATCGGCGAGGCTTGGTTGCCGCCTGTCGCGGACGATACCGCGCCGGTCGCCGAAGAATGGGAGGCGCCGAGGGCCGCCGATTTCATCGCAAGCAAATTCGCTGCAGGCGACGATGGCGCCAATTTCGATCGTTATATGCGCTCGAAGGCCGTCCAGATCGAGAGTATCCTGAAAAGCCGGCGATTGCTCGGACTACGTGAATACAGGTCGTTCGGAGATTTGCTGTCGGCCGATGAAGGTTCCGGCGAGGACCTGCCCGAATCCGTGGATGTCGAGTATTTCAAGCGCCGACTGGCGGAAGCCGACGAGTTCCTTTCCGTGCGCAATCACGAGGATCATGCCAAATGCGACGTGCGTCCCCCGCTCGATCTTTCGGAATTCCGTCGCCGCGGGATTTGGCGATGGACGGATCGGGAACTGCTGGCGATGATGTCGTCCGGCCGCACGAACCCGATGGCTGCGCGGCGAAGCCTGGCGTACATCGAGAAAAGCATCGCGAAGGGCGCGATCACTGCCAGCTTCCTGAACAAGGTCGTCGTCGCGCTCAAGGCCAAGGGCGTCCCGATGCGATTTGAATATATTCCGGACGGGAAGCCCGTCCACTTCAAATGGCATGCGGGGAGCCGAATGTTTCTGCGGGCGCGGGGGCGCCCGAGAAAGGGCACGTTCATGACGTTGTTGGGTCCTTCGATCGGCCTGATCAGGAAGCACTGGAAGAGATTGCCGACCGGAAACTACATGGCGCTGGCGCTCGTGGCCGACATCCCGGTGGAGAACATCACGCCCAGCAACGAGCTGAGCTACAGCATGGTCTTCGCGCACGCTGATCGTCGCGTGCTCATCACTGGCGATTCCGGGTTCGTCGATTTTCCGATGGATCCCCATGCGAATGAACTGAGATTCCACCCTGCGCTGATTGGGGTATTGAAAGGCCGTCTGGATGTCGTGCAGGTCGCGCATCATGCGGGCCACAACAAATATTTCTATCACGCGCTGCTGGATGCCGGATTCGACGAGCAGCAGGACGAAGCCTATCTCCTGCTTTCGCACAAGCCTCGTGACGAACACCGCCCATCCGACGCGTTCGCGCGATTCGCCCAGCAGTTGGCGTCGGCCGAGAGCGGTGCGCGCATGTTGTTCACCAGCGAACCGAGACCCGCTGCGGTGCGGACCTATCGCGAACTGATTAACCCCAGCGTGACCCCAGCCGTGGATGCGGAGGTCGGCGATGTGCGTCTTGCCTACAGTGACGGCGCCTGGATCGTCGAGCGACACGCCATCCGCGCCGGAGATTGAGACCATGACCTTCAGCCCCTTGACGCCTTCCGGGCCTTTCCTCTACAACTGTAGTACTACAGTTGTAGAGGAAAGGCCGACATGGCCGACGACATCGTATTGAGCGACCTGCAGCTGGATCTGATGCGGGTGCTGTGGCGGGGCGGAGCGCTGAGCGTGGCGGAGGTCACCGAGGCGCTGGCCGACCGCGATCTGGCCCACACCACCGTGGCCACGTTGCTGAGCCGCCTGGAGAAGCGCGGCGTCGTCGAGGCGAGCCGCGACGGGAGGATGCTCGTGTACCGGCCGTGCGTGACCGAGGCCCAGGTGCGCCGGACCATGGTGTCCAGCCTGATCGCGCAGGTGTTCCGGGGCGATTCCAAGGCGCTGCTGGCGCATCTGGTCAGCGAGCGCGAGGTGGCGCAGAGCGATCTCGAACAGGTGCGCGCATTGCTGCAGCGTGCGGACGAGGAGGGCAAGTCATGATCGGAACGGTCGCCGTCGACGCGCTGCCACTGGCGTCGTTCGCGGGTCTGCTGCTGGCCTTCGTGCTGCACGCGACCGTGCTGCTCGCCGCGGTATGGGCGATGGAGCGCGCGGGTTGGCTGAAGCATCCGGGTTGGGCCGAACTCGCCTGGCGGATCGCGCTGTTCGGCGCCTTCGTCTCGGTGGCGATCGAAGCGGTGTCCTTCGATGCGCTGCGCGGGTCGCGCGCATCGCCGGTGGTCGTCGCCGAAGCCATCCCGACATCGTCCGTGGCGTCATCGCCGCTTGTCTCCGCATCATTAGCTGCGGAGGCCGTGTCCATCGATGCCGCCGTGGCGCCCGTCGTCCCGCGCACGACATCGAACGCGGTCGTGCCCGTGAACGATGCGACCCCGGGTGTCGCCTTGCCGCTCGCCGCCGATGCGATGTTGTTCGCGCTGCTGCTGTGGTGTCTCGGCAGTGCCGTGCTGCTGCTGCGCGTATCGCATCAGATGCGCGCGCTGCTGCGCATGCGTCGCCGCGTGCTGCGTGACGGTCGCGAGGCTTCGGCCGAGACCACATCGACGCTGCAGACACTCGCCGCAGAGATGAGCGTGACCGCGCCTGAGCTGCGCGTGCTGCCGGCGCTGACCAGCCCGATGGTGCTGCCGGGCGTCGTGCTGCTGCCGCGCTGGGCCGAAGGCCTTGATCGCATGCAGCTGCGCGCGATGCTCGCGCACGAACTGGCGCATCTGCGCCGTCGCGATCCGCTGTGGCGGCCGCTGCAGCGGTTGGCGCTGGTGCCGCTGTTCTTCCACCCGCTGGCCTGGCACGCGCTGCGCCGGCTCGAAACCCTGGCCGAGACGCTGTGCGATCGGACGGCCGCGGAGCGCAGCGATGGCCGGGCGCTCGCGGAATGTCTCGCCGAATGCCTCGCGCGCAGCGCGCAGGCGGCCGATGCCCGCCGCCCCATTCCCTTCGATCGCGGCGCCGCACTGGCGCTGGCGATGGCCGAGCGCGGCGACGGCATCGTCCCGCGCGTCCGCACTCTTCTGGAGAACGCACCCATGACGCTGTCGACGATTCCCCTGCGCTGGCGCTGGACCGCCGCCGCTCTTGCGCTGTTCGCGCTCATCGCCCTGCCGG
This sequence comes from uncultured Lysobacteraceae bacterium, assembly GCA_946480825.1. The sequence continues at coordinate 2,317 of CAMLLG010000009.1, read as the reverse complement.
GCGTGATGGTGGTGGCGCGGCCCGGCATGATTCCCGGTCTGCTCGACCGACACGATCTGTCGGTCACCATCCGCCAGAACGGACAGACCCATGCGATCCGTTCGGATCTGCCGGTCGCGGGCGAAACCCTGCGCGTCGTCATCGACGGCGATGTCGCCTTCAACGACGCCGAGAGCGACGTTGCGACGCTGGGCAGCGGCGCGGTGTTCGAGATCGAACAGACGCAGGCCGGCGTTTCGCGCAGCCTGCGCATGACCCCGGGTGCGAACGCCGCGGTGCGCGCGTACAAGGTCGATGGCGTCGCGCGGCCGTTCGATGCCGACGCCGGGGCCTGGCTCGCGACCGCCATTCCGCGCATCTACCGGATGAGCGGCCTGGACGCGGAGGCCCGCGCGAAACGGATCCTGGCGCGCGGCGGTGCCGACGCGCTGCTCGCCGAGATCGCGCAGTTGCACGGCGATCATGTCCGCGCCGAATATCTCGGACAGTTCTTCGCCCAAGGCGATCCCGACGATGCGCAGATCTCGAAAGCGTTGACCCTGATGCGCGCGATCCGTTCCGACTTCGAGAAGCGGCGCGCGCTGGCCATCGCCCTGTCGCGGCCGCAGATCGCGCCGGCACACCAGACCGCGCTGCTGTCGATCGCCGCGGACATCGATTCGGATTTCGAACGCGCCGAGTGGTTGATCGATGCCGCCGAGAAGCTGCCGGTGGACGGCGCCAACGCCGCCGGCTGGACGCGCGCGCTCAACGGACTGGAGAGCGATTTCGAGCGCAGGCGTGCGTTGACCGCGGTGATCGAGGACGGCCAGCCGAGCGCCGCGGCGCTCGCCCTCGCACTGCAGACCATGCGCGGCATGAACAGCGACTTCGAGCGGCGCTCGCTGCTGGAAGTCGCGGCCGACGCCGACGTACCGCTGCCCGTCGCCGACTATCTCGCCGCCGTCGATGCGATGTCCTCCGATTTCGAGAAACGCGAGGCGCTGTCCGCGCTGATCCGCGGCGGCGCGCCGGATACCGACCGCAGCCGCGCGATCCTGCGCAGCGTGCGCGCGATGTCCTCGGACTTCGAACGCGGCGAAGTGCTCGACGCGCTCGCCGCGAAAATGCCCAACGACCCCGCGCTGATCGAAGACTACCGCGCGGTGACCCGCGCCATGTCCGATCACGAACGCGGGCAGGCGGAGAAGGCGTTGGATCGGTTTTTCGGCAGTTGAGCGTTCGCTGGCCGCAGTGTCGTTCCGCAAACGAAAGGCCCCGGGAAACCGGGGCCTTTCGTCGTGATGGCGTGAGGCCGGTGCTCAGGCCGCCGACCGCGCTTTGGCGGGCGGTTCTGCCCACCTCGCCAACAACTCCGCCTCGCGCGCCTTCGCCTTGTGCAGGTGCGCTTCCTTCACGTGGCCGTAGCCGCGGATGTGTTCGGGGATCGAGGCGATCTCGGCGGCCAGCGCGGCGTTGCCGGCGTCGAGGGTCGCGAGCAGGCGTTCGATGGTGGCGAAGTAGTCGGCGATGAGTTGGCGTTCCATCTTCCGCTCTTCGGTGTAGCCGAAGATGTCGAAGGTGCCGCCGCGCAGGCCGCGCAGTTTGGCCAGCAGTTTGAAGGCCTTGAACACCCAGGGGCCGAATTCCTGCTTGATCAGCTGCCCCTGCGCGTTCTTCTTCGCCAGCAGCGGCGGCGCGAGGTGGAAATGGATCCTGTAGTCGCCGTCGAACTGCTGTTCGATGCGCCGCTTGAATTCGCCGCTGGTGTACAGCCGCGCGACTTCGTATTCGTCCTTGTACGCCATGAGCTTGAACGCATAGCGCGCGACCGCTTCCGACAGATCGGTCGAGCCGGGCGCCTTGGCCTGTTCGGCGGCGCGCACCTTCGCGACGAGATCCTGATAACGCTTCGCGTAGGCGGCGTCCTGGTACTCGGTGAGGAAGACGACGCGGCGGGCGATGATCTCGTCGAGCGAGCGCGACAGGCGCGCGTCGTCCAGCGGCAGGAACGCGAGGCCGGCCCCGGCGTGATCGTGCTCAGGCACGTGACGCAGTTCGTCGCCGCTGCGGAGGTTCGCGGTCTGCGGCATCAGCCCGGATTCGCGGCCTTCGGACGCGGTCGGCGCCAGCAGCGGCAACGCGTGCGGCGTCGCCTCGGCGGCGGTGGGCGCGTTCTTGACGATGCCCGCGGCTTCGACCACCGCCGGCAGATCGATCGCGGCGAGACGGCCCCAGGCGAACGCGGTCTTGTTCATCTGCACCGCGGCGCCGTTGAGTTCCACCGCGCGCATGATCGCGTCGAAGGAGATCGGCACCAGGCCGCGCTGCCAGGCGT
>CAMLLG010000008.1 GCA_946480825.1 uncultured Lysobacteraceae bacterium | reverse complement strand
ACCGTCGGCTACACCACGCCGGCCGAAATCCGCGCGCTGTTCGAATACCTGCGCGCGAACGTGAAGGACGCGCACAGGGCGATCTTCAGCGCGCACTGCCACAACGACCTCGGCCTGGCGGTGGCGAACAGCCTGGCCGCGATCGAAGGCGGCGCGCGCCAGGTCGAATGCACCGTCAACGGCATCGGCGAGCGCGCCGGCAACTGCGCGATGGAGGAACTGGTGATGGCGCTGGAAACGCGCCGCGCCTACTTCGGCGCGACCACCGGCATCGTCACCGAACGTCTGGTGCCGACGTCGCGCCTGCTCACCCGCATCACCGGCATGGGCGTGCAGCGCAACAAGGCCATCGTCGGCGCCAACGCCTTCGCGCACGAATCCGGCATCCACCAGCACGGCATGCTCAAGCATCGCGGCACCTACGAAATCCTGCGGCCCGAAGCCGTGGGTTGGGCGAAATCGCAGATGATCATGGGCCGCCACAGCGGCCGCGCGGCGCTGGCGGACCGGCTGAAGGAACTGGGTTTCGCGCTGGACGAGGCGCAGCTCAATCAGGTCTTCGGCCGCTTCAAGGCGCTGACCGAAAAAAAGCGCGAAGTCTTCGACGCCGATCTCGAAGCGCTGGCGCTGGGCATCGATGGCCGGACACTCGGCGGCTGGCGCCTGAACCGGCTGCACGTCAGCACCGGCGTGGGCGACGGCATCCTGCCGACCGCGAGCGTCGAACTGTGCTCGCCCGACGGCGAACGCATCACCGAAGCGGCGACCGGCGACGGCCCGGTGCATGCCCTGTTCGCGGCGCTGGCGCGCGGCACCGGCACGCATCTGGACATCGAGAGCTACCAGGTGTCCAGCGTCACCACCGGCGAGGATGCGCAGGGCCAGGCCAGCCTGACCGCTCGCGTGCATTCCAGCGAACATGCTGGCGAAAGCAGGGTCGGTGAGGACATCACCGGCAACGGCACCAGCACCGACATCCTCGAAGCCAGCGCGCTCGCCTGGCTGGACATCGTCAATCGCCTGCTGCGTCGCGGCGCGCCTGCCGTCGATGCCGTACGCGCCGCCGAGACGATGGCCGCGACCGCCTGATGTCTTCCGCATGCATTCGACCCGAAAACCCTTTCAGCCGATACGAGCCATGACCTCCGATCCGACCCCCGACATCGCGACGCCGAACGCGCAGCGCACGCTGTTCGAAAAACTGTGGGACGCGCATGTCGTCGTTCCCGAAACCGACGACGCACCCGCCGTGCTCTACATCGATCTGCATCTGATCCATGAAGTGACGACACCGCAGGCGTTCGCCGAACTCGAAGCGCGCGGGCTGCGCGTGCGGCGCCCCGACCGCACCAAGGGCACGCTGGATCACAGCACACCGACCACGCCGCCCGACGCCGACGGCGCGCTGTCGTACTACACCGCCGACGCCGAGAAACAGGTGCGCACGCTGCGCGAGAACTGCGCTCGCCACGACGTGGAACTGTTCGACTTCGGCAGCGACCACCGCGGCATCGTCCATGTCATCGGCCCGGAACTGGGCCTGACCCTGCCCGGCTCGACCATCGTCTGCGGCGACAGCCACACCGCCACGCACGGTGCGTTCGGCGCGCTGGCCTTCGGCATCGGCACCAGCGAAGTCGGCCACGTGCTGGCCACGCAATGCCTGTTGCAGCGCAAGGCGAAAACGCTGGCGATCGAAGTCGAAGGCGAACTCGGCGTCGGCGTTACCGCGAAGGACCTCATCCTGCACGTGATCGGCGCGATCGGCGTCGACGGCGGCACCGGCCACGTCATCGAATACCGCGGCAGCGCGATCCGCGCGCTGTCGATGGAGGAACGGATGACGGTCTGCAACATGTCGATCGAGGCCGGCGCGCGCGCCGGGCTGATCGCGCCCGACGACACCACCTTCGCGTGGCTCGCGAAGACGCCGCGCGCGCCGAAGGGCGATGCGTGGGATGCGGCGCTGGCGCGGTGGCGCACGCTGCGCAGCGACGACGGCGCGCGCTTCGACCGCGTGGTGCGGATCGATGCGCGCGACATCCGGCCCACCATCACCTGGGGCACGCATCCGGGCCAGGTCGCGGCGATCGACGCCCGCATCCCCGCCGCGGACGGCGCCGATGCGCAGCGCGCGCTCGATTACATGCGCTTCGACGGCGGCACATCGCTGCTCGGCCAGCCGGTGGACGTGGTGTTCGTCGGCAGTTGCACCAACGGTCGTCTGGGCGACATGCGTCAGGTCGCCGAAATGCTGCGCGACCAGACCGTGCATCCGCGCGTGCGCATGCTGGTGGTGCCCGGTTCGGTCCAGGTCAAGCGCGAGGCCGAAGCCGAAGGCATCGATCGCATCGTCCGCGCCGCGGGCGCCGAATGGCGCGAACCCGGCTGCTCGATGTGCATCGCGATGAACGGCGATCTGGTCGGCCCCGGACAACTCGCGGTGTCCACCAGCAACCGCAATTTCGAAGGCCGCCAGGGCCGCGAGGCGCGCACCGTGCTGGCGTCGCCGTACACGGCCGCGGCCTGCGCGATCGCGGGACATCTGGTCGACCCGCGCGACCATCTGCAGGAGCGCGCGGCATGAGCGCCGAACCCTTGACCCGCGTGCGCTCGCGCACCGTCTGCCTGCCGGAACGCAACATCGACACCGATCGGATCATTCCGGCGCGGTTCCTCACCACCACGTCGTGCGAAGGCCTCGGCCGTCATGCGTTCAACGATTGGCGCTGGCGCGACGACGGCACGCCCGATCCCGATTTTCCGCTCAACCGCCCGGAGGCCCAGGGCGCGCGGATTCTGGTGGCCGGCCGCAATTTCGGCTGCGGCTCTTCGCGCGAACATGCGCCGTGGGCGCTGCGCGACTTCGGCCTGCGCGCGGTGATCAGCGCCGAGATCGCCGACATCTTCCGCAGCAACGCGCTGAAGAACGGCCTGCTGCCGGTGGTGCTGGATGCCGACGTGGTCGACGAACTGCTGGCGACGCCGGACATCGAACTGGAGATCGATGTCGCCGCCGCCACGGTCGCGCTGCCCGACGGCCGCCGCTTCGCCTTCCCGATCGACGGCTTCGCCCGCACCTGCCTGCTCGAAGGCGTCGACCAGCTCGGCTACCTGTTGAAACAGACGCCCCACATCCAACGTTACGAGGACGCTTTCCATGCACGCTGACATCGTCGTATTGCCGGGCGACGGCATCGGCCCGGAAGTGACCGCCGCCGCGGTCGCCGTGCTGCAGGCGGCCGGTCGCCGCTACGGCCACAGTTTCCGCTTCCAGACCCGATCGATCGGCGGCGCCGCGATCGACGCCGAAGGCACACCGCTGTCCGACGCCACGCTCGACGCCTGTCGCAACGCCGACGCGATCCTGCTCGGCGCGGTCGGCGGGCCGAAGTGGGCCGACGGCGAGATCCGTCCGGAACAGGGTCTGCTGACATTGCGCAAGGCGCTGGGGCTCTATGCGAATCTGCGCCCGGTGCGCACGCATCCGGTCGCATTGACCGCATCGCCGATCAAGTCGCATCTGCTGACCGGCGTCGACATGATCGTGGTGCGCGAGCTCACCGGCGGCGTGTACTTCGGCCAGCGCACGCGCACCGACACCGCCGCCTCCGATCTGTGCGAGTACACGGTCGCGGAGATCGAACGCGTGGTGCGTCGCGCCTGCGCCCTGGCGCGCGGCCGGCGCAAGTTCGTGGTCTCGGTCGACAAGGCCAACGTGCTGGAAACCTCGCGCCTGTGGCGCCAGGTCGCGACCCGCGTGGCGCGCGACGAATTCCCCGACGTGCGCCTGGAGCATCAGCTGGTCGACAGCATGGCGATGCATCTGATCGCCAAGCCGCGCGAATACGACGTGATCGTCACCGAGAACATGTTCGGCGACATCCTCACCGACGAAGCGTCGATGCTCGCCGGCTCGATGGGCCTGCTGCCCTCTGCCTCGCTCGGCGAAGGCCGCGGCGGATTGTACGAACCGATCCACGGCTCGGCCCCCGACATCGCCGGCCGCGGCATCGCCAATCCCTGCGGCGCGATTCTCAGCGCGGCGATGCTGCTGCGGCACTCGCTGGGACTGGAGGCCGAAGCGCGCTGCATCGAGAAGGCGGTCGCCGACGCGATCGACGGCGGCGCGCTGACCGCGGACCTCGCGCCCGCAGGCACCGCGATCGGAACCGACGCGATGACCGCCGCGGTGATCGCCCGACTCGAAGTCGAATGCGAGGCGGTGGTGCTGCGCGATTGATCCCGTGCCGATCGGGCAAACGGTAGAGCGGGCTTCAGCCCGCTGCGCATCGCGAACGCATGGGCAGCAGCCTGAAGGCCGCTCCACCGTGCGCCGGGTGCCACCTCAAGACGATCATGATTGTTCTTCCACAAACCATTTGACGCCCCGCCCCCGCATCGTTTACACCTGTTCCATGCACAGCCCGTCCACCATCGACCGCTTCGCAGCTCGCGCACCGCGCGGCGTCTGCGCCGCGTCGATCGCGACGACCACGACTTCCACCGGGACCGGTACCACCGGCGGTGCGGGCTGCGGCAGCGAAACGGATTGACCCCTTCGACTTCCGCCCCGCACCCGATCAGGGTCCGCGGGGCTGGCGCCCGACGGACCCGAGGATGCGGGGCTCCCACCAGGAGCCTGACCCATGGATTCGCCCGCGCAACACGCTTCCGCGCAATGTCCCGCAGCCGTCGCCGAACCGGCGCCGCCGCGTCATCGCGCGCACAAGTTCGGGGGCAGCAGCGTCGCCGACGCCGAACGCTACCGCCACGTCGCCGCGTTGCTGCACGACGCCGATCGACCGCGCGCCGTGGTGGTCTCGGCGATGCAGGGCGTCACCGACGCGCTGACCTCGCTGGTCGAATCCGCCGCCGCCGGCCGCGATTGGCAGGACGCGTGGTCGAAGTTGCGCGACCAACACCTGACCACCGCATATCGGCTCGACGGCAGCGATCGCCACGCGCTGGTGGCGTGGCTGGACGCCGAATGCGCCACGCTGTCCGTGCTGCTGCGCCGGATCGCGGACAGCCGCGCCGACGGCGGCGCGCTCGACGCGCACGATCTCGATGCGCACGATCTCGACGCACATGATGTCGCCGCGGTACAGGGTCTCGGCGAAGTGTGGTCGTCGCGGTTGCTGCAGGCCGCGCTCGGCGGCGAAGACGCCGGTTGGGCCAGGCTCGACGCGCGCGAAGTGCTGGTGGTGCATCCGGGCGAACTCGGCGTCGCCGTGGACTGGCCGCGCACCCGCGAACGTTTCGCGGACTGGCGCGCGCGCCATCCGCAGCCCGACGTGGTCATCACCGGCTTCGTCGCCCGCGATGCGGAAGGCCGCCCGGCCACGCTCGGCCGCAACGGCAGCGATTATTCCGGCGCGATCTTCGCGGTGCTGTTCGAGGCCGAAGACCTCACCATCTGGACCGACGTCGATGGCGTGCTCAGCGCCGATCCGCGACTGGTGCCCGACGCGGTCTGCCTGCCGTCGATGTCCTACGCCGAAGCCTGCGAACTGGCTTATTTCGGCGCCAAGGTGCTGCACCCGCAGACGATGGCGCCGGCGATGCAGGCGCGTTTGCCCATCCTGATCCGCAATTCGCGCGATCCCGCCGCGGCGGGCACGCGCATCGCCGATGAAGCGCAGGCCGTCGGCGTATCGCCGGTGAAGGGCCTGAGTCTGGTGCGCGACATGGCGCTGCTGGAACTCACCGGCGCCGGCCTGATCGGCGTGCCGGGCACCGCCGAACGCATGTTCGCCGCGCTGCATGCGGCCGGCGTATCGGTGACCGTGATCTCGCAGGGGTCCAGCGAACATTCGATCTGCTGCGTCGTGTCCGCATCGCAGGCGGAGCGCGCGCGCGACGCGGTGCACGATGCCTTCGCCGAAGCCATCGCCGACGGCCAGGTCGAAGGCGTCGATGTCGACCCGGGCATCGCCGTGCTCGCCGCGGTGGGCGACGGCATGGTCGGCATGCCGGGCGTGTCGGCGCGGCTGTTCGAAGGGCTGGCGCGGGCGCGGGTGAACATCCGCGCGATCGCGCAGGGCGCGAGCGAGCGCAACATTTCGGTCGCCATCGCCGACGCCGATGCCGTGCGCGGTCTGCGCGCCGTGCACAGCGCGTTCTGGCTGTCGCCGGCGACGCTGTCGGTCGGCCTGATCGGTCCCGGCAACGTCGGTCGCGCCCTGCTCGCGCAGTTGGCCGACGCCCTGCCGCGGTTCGCCGACGAACCGCGGATGGAACATCGCCTCGATCTGCGCCTGCGCGCGGTGGCGTCGAGCAAACGCATGGTGTTCGCCAATGGCCGCCTCGATCCGTTCGCCACGATCGACGCGCTCGCAGAAGGCGAGGCCCTCGATCTCGATCGCTTCGCCGCGCACGTCCGCGCCGAGCATCTTCCGCACGCGCTGATCGTCGACTGCAGCGGCAGCGACGCGGTCGCCGCGCGCTATCCCGAATGGCTGGCGATGGGCATCCACGTGGTCACGCCGAGCAAGCACGCCGGCAGCGGCGATTGGGCGCGTTATCGCGCGATCCGCGACGCCGAAACCCGCGGCGGCCTGTTCCGCTACGAGGCCACCGTCGGCGCCGGCCTGCCGGTGATCCAGACCCTGCGTTCGCTGCTCGACACCGGCGATGCGCTGACCGGGATCGAAGGCGTGCTCTCGGGCACGCTGGCCTGGCTGTTCAACCGCTACGACGGCAGCGTGCCGTTTTCCGCGCTCGTCGCCGAAGCAAAAGCGCTCGGTTACACCGAACCCGACCCGCGCGACGATCTCAGCGGCACCGATGTCGCTCGCAAACTCGTGATCCTGGCCCGCGAGGCCGGCGCGTCGCTGTCGCTGTCCGACATCGAGATCGAAAGCCTGGTGCCCGCAGAACTGCGATCGGTATCGCGCGACGAATTTCTCGACCGGCTGTCCGAACTCGATGCGCCGATGCAGGCGCGGCTCGACGCCGCGCGCGCGCAGGGCCGCGGTCTGCGCTATCTCGCGCAGCTCGATGCCGACGGCAAGGCGCGCGTGGGCCTGGCGATGCCCGAACCGGGCCACGCCAGTCTGTCGAGCCGGCTCACCGACAATCTGATCCAGTTCCGCACCCGCCGCTACGCGCACAACCCGCTGGTGGTGCAGGGCCCCGGCGCCGGTGCCGACGTGACCGCCGCGGGCGTGTTCGGCGATATCCTCGCGATCGCGGGCACGCTCGGTGCGCGTCCTTTCGGAGCCCATGCATGAACGTTTCCCCGGCCGATGCCGAACCGCGACAGCGGCCCGTCACCGACACCGCCGCGCGCGCGTTCGCGCCCGCCAGCGTCGGCAACATCGGCGTCGGCTTCGACCTGCTCGGTCACGCCATCGACGGCCCGCGCGACATCGCGATCGTGCGCCGCATCGATGCGCCCGAGGTGCGGATCGATGCAATCCGCGGCGAGGTGCCCGGCGCCGACGCGTTGCCGCTGGAAGCCGCGCGCAACACCGCCGGCCGCGCGCTGATCGCGCTGCGCGAAGCGCTGGCCTTGCCGTACGGCTTCGCGATCGAACTGGAGAAAGGCATCCCGCTGGGCTCCGGGCTCGGCGGCTCGGCGGCATCGTGCGTCGCCGCGCTGGTCGCCGCCAACGCGCTGCTCGACGCGCCGCTGTCGCGCGACGCGCTGTATCCGTTCGCGCTGCAGGGCGAGGCCGTCGCCAGCGGCAGCCTGCACGGCGACAACGTCGCGCCGATGCTGCTCGGCGGCGCGGTGCTCGCCACCCACGACCGCATGATTCCGCTGCAGGTGCCGGACTGGCTGTACTGTGTCGTCGTGCATCCCGATCAGGTGCTGGAAACGCGGCGGGCGCGCGCGGCGTTGTCCGACCCATATCCGCTGTCGCAGTTCGTCGCCCAGAGCACGCATCTCGCGCTGTTCCTCACCGGTTTGCAGCGCGGCGATGCGGCGCTGATCCGCGACGGCCTGCACGACGTGCTGGTCGAGCCGCGGCGCGCCGCGCTGATCCCCGGCTTCGCCGCGGTGAAACGGGCCGCGCTCGATCACGACGCGCTCGGCGCCAGCATTTCCGGCGCGGGCCCGAGCGTGTTCGCGTGGTTCGCATCGAAGGACAAGGCAGCGGCCGCGGCACCGGCGATGCGCGCGGCCTTCGTCGATGCCGGTTACGACGCGCGCGCCTACGTCTCGCCGGTCGCGGCCCCGCGTGCGGAGGTGCTCTGATGCGCTTCGTCAGCACCCGGGGCGGCACAGCGCCGACCAGCGTCGACGCCGCGCTGATCGCCGGGCTCGCGCCCGACGGTGGTCTGTACGTGCCGGAACGCATTCCCGCGTTCGCGCCCGCGACGGCGCAGACCGCATCGCCCTCGCTCGCCGCGACCGCCACCGAAGCGCTCGCGCCGTTCTTCGTCGATTCGTCGCTGCGCGATGCGCTGCCCGCCCTGTGCGCGCGCGCCTACGATTTCGACGCGCCGCTGGTGCCGCTGCGCGACGACGGCGATCATCTGCTGGAACTCTTCCACGGACCCACCGCGGCATTCAAGGATTACGCCGCGCGTTTTCTCGCCGAATGTCTGTCGGCGCTGCGCGCGCCCGATGCACCGGTCACGACGATTCTCGTCGCCACTTCCGGCGACACCGGCGCCGCGGTCGCGGGCGCGTTCCATCGCCGCCCGGGGTTCGAGGTCGTCATCCTCTATCCCGACGGTCGCGTCTCGCCGCGTCAGGCGCACGGGCTGGAATGCTGGGGCGACAACGTGCGCACCTTCCGCGTCGACGGCAGCTTCGACGACTGTCAGCGCATGGCGAAAACCGCGCTGTCCGATCGCGACCTGCGCGCACGCATGGCGCTGACCTCGGCCAACAGCATCAGCCTCGGCCGGCTGCTGCCGCAGTTGGCCTACTACGCGCACACCGCACGCAATTTTTTCGCGCAGCGCGGGAGCGCGTTGAATCTGATCGTGCCCACCGGCAATCTCGGCAACGCCGCCGCCACGCTGCTGGCGAAACGGATGGGCTTCCCGATCGGCGAACTCGTGCTCGCCACCAACGCCAACGACGTGCTGCCGCGGTTTTTCGCCGGTGGCGACTACGCGCCGGAAGCCACGAAGGCGACGCTCGCGAACGCGATGGATGTCGGCGCGCCGAGCAATTTCGAACGCCTGCGCCATTGGCACGCCGACGACGCCGCGCTGCGCGCCGCGGTATCGGCGCATGCGGTCGACGACGCCACCATCCGCGACACCATCGCCGCCGCACCGGACCGCCACGGCGTCGTCCCCTGCCCGCACACCGCCTGCGGCCTGCACGTGCTGGACACCCTGCGCGCACAGGGCGATACGCGACCGTGGACGGTCGTCGCCACCGCGCATCCCGCGAAGTTCGACACCATCGTCGAACCGCTAGTTGGGCATGCGGTGGACGTACCGCCAGCGCTCGCGGGATGCCTCGCGCGGCCGGCGCATGGAGAGGCGCTGGCGGCGGACGACGGGGCGCTGCGCGAGCGGTTGTTGTCTCGTTAGAGCCGTCACCCTCTGAGCTTGTCATCCCGAGCCGCAGGCGAGGGACCTGCTGTTGCTCTGCAGATGGACCACCGGGCACGACGAGCCATCGCTGGTGCGGCAGACATACGGTGCTCTCAACGTCGCGATGACATGAGCTTTCTCGAAAAGGTATGCCAGTCCGACGCCGGGAACGCAATGCATCACAGATGGCATCATCGCCTCATCGTGAAATACAGCTGGATGCGATGCTCGAAAGCAGGTCCCTCGCCCGCGGCTCGGGATGACAGGCATTGCCACGGACGCAGTCCGGATCAAACCGGAAATCGCAACCCGGGCCGCCCGCGGTGGGAGGGGGAGGAAGCCGCAGAGCGGCCCGGATGCGAAAGCGCTGAACGGGATGAACGAGAGAACGATCAGGATGCGGTGTCGGTACCTGCGCTGCTGCCGGTGCCCGCCTCGGTGGCGCGCACGCGGAACCAGGCGGCGTAGAGCGCGGGCAGGAACAACAGCGTCAGCGCGGTGGCCACGATCAGACCGCCCATGATCGCCACCGCCATCGGCCCGAAGAACGCGCTGCGCGACAGCGGCACCATCGCCAGGATCGCGGCCAGCGCGGTGAGCACGATCGGCCGGAAACGGCGCACGGTGGATTCGACGATCGCGGTCCAGCGGTCGTGACCGCTGGCGATGTCCTGTTCGATCTGGTCCACCAGAATCACCGAGTTGCGCATGATCATGCCCGACAAGGCGATCACGCCCAGCATCGCGACGAAACCGAACGGCACCCGGAACACCAGCAGGAACAGGGTCACGCCGATCAGGCCGAGCGGCGCGGTGGTCACCACCAGGAACACCCGCGACAGGCTGCGCAGTTGCAGCATCAGCAGCGTGATCACCACGAACACGAACAGCGGCATGCCGGCCTTGATCGAATTCTGGCCGCGCGCGGAATCCTCGACGCTGCCGCCGATGCTGAGCTGATAGCCGCTGGGCAACTTGGCGCGGATGTCGTCGAGGGTGCCGTCGATCTGCTTCGTCACCGTGTCCGGGGTGAGGCTGTTGCCGATGTCGGCGCGCACGTTGATCGTCGGCAGACGGTTGCGGTGCCAGATCACGCCGTCCTCGAACGTCGATTCGAGTCGCGCGACCTGCATCACCGGCACCGTGCCGCCCCGGGTGGTCGGCACCGCGAGGCTGCCGAGCAGTTCCAGTCGCGCGCGCTCTTCATCCGGCCCGCGCAGCAGGATCTCGATCAGTTCGTTGTCTTCGCGATAAGTGCTCACGCGCAGCCCGGACAGCGAACTGGACAGGAAGTTGGCCAGATGCTCGGTGCTCACGCCGAGGGCGCGCGCGCGGTCCTGGTCGATGACCAGACGCACGACCCGGCTCTGCTCGCCCCAATCGAGGTTGACATTGATGACGTTCGGATTCTCGCGCACCTTGGCCATCACCTCTTCGGCGATGGCGCGCACCCGTTCGACGTGTTCGCCGGAGATGTGGTACTGGATCGGATAGCCCACCGGCGGGCCGTTCTCCAGCCGGGTCACGCGCAGCTGCAGTTCCGGGAATTGCAGGCGCACGTCGCGCATCAGCCAGTCGCGCAGCGCTTCGCGCGACTCGACATCCTTCGCGCGCACCACGAACTGGGAGAAGTTCGACGCCGGCAACTGCTGATCCAGCGGCAGATAGAAGCGCGGCGAGCCGGTGCCGACGTAGGCGACGTAATTCTCGACTTCGTCGCGCGTGGCGAGCAGTTTCTCCAGCCGATGCGCGGCGGCCTCGGTGGCCTTCAGCGAACTGCCTTCGGCCAGTTCCACGTCCACCATCAGTTCGAGCCGGGTCGAATCCGGGAAGAACTGCTGCGGCACGAACCGGAACAGCGCGATCGAAACCACGAACGCCAGCAGGGTGGCGCCGATCACCAGCCAGCGCCGACGGATGCACCAGCGCACCACGGCGCGGAAGCGCTGGTAGAACGCGGTGTGGTAGGGATCGTGCGCGTGCGCGCCTTCGGCCGCGACCGGCGCCGGACCGAGCAGACCCGCGTATTGCGGCCAACGATCGGCGAGACGTTCGCGGAACGCGCGGATGCGGCCTTCGAACGATCCCGGCTTCGGCAGAGTGTTCGGCTCCGGCAACATCTTGTCGCCGAGATAGGGAATGAACAGCACCGCGGCCACCCACGACACCAGCAGCGCGATCGTCACCACCTGGAACAGCGAGCGGGTGTATTCGCCGGTGCTCGACGCCGCGGTCGCGATCGGCAGGAAACCGGCGGCGGTCACCAGCGTGCCGGTGAGCATCGGGAACGCCGTGCTCTCGTACGCGAACGCCGCCGCGCGCAGGCGCGAGTAGCCCTGCTCCATCTTGATCGCCATCATCTCGACCGCGATGATCGCGTCGTCGACCAGCAGGCCCAGCGCCAGCACCAGCGCGCCCAGCGAGATCTTGTGCAGGCCGATGCCGAAGTACTGCATGAGCGCGAATGTCATCGCCAGCACCAGCGGAATGCTGACCGCGACCACGAGTCCCGTGCGCAGGCCCAGCGAGAAGAAACTGACCAGCAGCACGATGATCACCGCCTCGGTCAGTACGCGCAGGAATTCGCCGACCGAATCGCGCACCGCCGCGGGCTGGTCGGCGATGCGGTGCAGTTCCATGCCGACCGGCAGCGTCGGACGGAGGCGCTCGGTCGCTTCGTCCAGCGCCTGTCCGAGCTGCAGGATGTCGCCACCGGGCTTCATCGACACGCCAAGGCCGATCGCGTCTTCGCCCATGTAGCGGATGCGCGGCTGCGCCGGATCGGCATAGCCGCGGCTGACGGTGGCGATATCGCCCAGGCGCATCGTGCGATCGCCGACGCGGATCGGGAACGCGCGGATATCGTCCACCGAGCGGAAACTCCCGGTCACCCGGAGTTGCACGCGATCGCTGCCGGTTTCGAAGAATCCCGCGGCGGTCACCGCGTTCTGCTCGGCCAGGGCCTGCTGCACCACCGGCAGCGGAATCCCCAGCGTGGCCAGCTTGGTGTTCGACAGCTCGATCCAGATCTTCTCGTCCTGCAGGCCGATCAGTTCGATCTTGGCGACGTTGGGCACGCGCTGGAGTTCGAGTTCGAGGCGCTCGGCGTAATCCTTCAGCAGCGCGTAGTCGAAGCCCTTGCCGGTCAACGCGTAGATGTTGCCGTAGGTGTCGCCGAATTCGTCGTTGAAGAACGGCCCGACCGTGCCCTCCGGCAGCGTGGGCCGGATGTCGCCGATCTTCTTGCGGATCTGGTACCACAGCTCGGGCAGTTCGCGGCTGTGCATCGAATCGCGCGCGATGAAGAACACCTGCGATTCGCCCGGGCGGGAATACGAGAGCACTTCCTCGTAGTTCCCGGTTTCCATCAATTTCTTTTCGATGCGATCGGTGATCTCGCGCGAGACTTCCTCGGCGGTGGCGCCGGGCCACATCGTGCGCACCAGCATCGCCTTGAAGGTGAACGGCGGGTCTTCCGATTGACCGAGACTGCGATAGGACATGAAGCCGACGATCGCCAGCACCAGCATCATGTAAAGCACCAGCGAACGGTTCGCCAGCGCCCACTCGGAAATATTGAATCGGCGCATGGTCAGTGCTTCCTGCAGAAACGGCGGACCGACGCGGGCGGAAGGGCGTCGCAGGACGCGCCGGAACGGACAACGGTCATGTCGGCGCTCCGGTCAATTCGATGAGATGGGACGATTGCTGCGATCGACCGGCACCACGGCCTGGCCTTCGTGCAACAGATGGCCGCCCGCCATCACCACCCAGTCGGCCGCCTTCAAGCCGGCGAGAACGGCCGCACCGTCGGCCGCGTAGGGCCCGGTCTTCACCGGCACGCGGCGGGCCTTGCCCGCTTTCGGGTCCACCACCCAGACGATCGTCTGGCCCTTGTCGCCGCGATGCAGGGCTGACAGCGGCAGACGCATGGCGCCGCTGTCCATCGCCGCGGGAATGTAGACGCGCGCGCTCTGGCCCAGATCGATGCGCTGGCCCGCGATGTCGTCGAGCGTCGCGCGCGCGGCGTATGTGCGGGCCTGCGGATCGGCGGCCGGTGCGATTTCGCGGATGCGGCCGGGAATGCGCACACCGGCGGCGCTCCACAGTTCGATGAACACCGGCTGGCCGACCTGGACGTCGCGGATATTGTTTTCCGGCAACGCGAAAGCGACTTCGCGGCCGCCGTCGACGGCCAGACCGAACACCGACTGCCCGGCGGCGACGATCTGCCCGGCTTCGGCCTGACGACTGGCGATCGCACCATCGCGCGGCGCGCGCAGCAGGCTGTAATCGGCCTGGTTGCGGGCGAGATCGAGCTGGGCGCGCGCGGCGCGGGCATCGCCTTCGGCGGCGCGCAGCGCGGCGGTCTGTTGATCCAGCGCGGAGCGGCTGACCAGCTGATCCCTGGCGAGGCTGGCGATGCGGGCGTGATCGGCGCGCACGCGGGCGAGTTGCGCCTCCGCCGCGGACGACTGCGCCTGCAGCGCTTCGACCTGGAGCCGCAGATCGCCCGGATCGAGTTCCGCGAGCACATCGCCGCTGCGCACGCGATCGCCCACATCCACGAGGCGACGCACGAGTTTGCCGCCGACCCGGAACGACAATGCCGTTTCCTCGCGCGCACGGACTTCGCCCGCATACGCCGTGATGTTGTCCTGGCCATGGCCGGAGACGGCCCCGGCACGCGCCACCAGTACCGGGCGCGCCGTCGACGGGACCTCGTCGCCATTGCCGCAGGCCGACAGCGCCACCATCATCAGCAGCATCCCTGCCGCCTTCATGCCCGCATTCCTGCCCATCGCCATCGTCCGCCTCGCGCTCCCGGGGATCGGGGATTAATGAACTTGCCGGTATCGTATAAATAACAAACCAATTAGTCTAGTATTGCATCCATGACGGCTTCGAACCACCAACCCGAGCCCCTCGACCCGCCCAAGACGGCCGGTCCGGGACGCCCGAAGGATCTCGGCAAACGCGCCGCGATCCTGGATGTGGCCAAGCGCCTGTTCACCCAGCACGGCTTCGACGGCGTGAGCATGGACCAGATCGCCGCCGATGCCGGCGTCTCCAAACTGACCGTCTACAGCCACTTCGGCGACAAGGATTCGCTGTTCAGCGCAGCCATCCAGGCCAAATGTCAGGAGCAACTGCCCTCGACGCTGTTCCTGGCCGGCCTTGAAGGCGACCTCCGCGAGCAACTCACGGCCATCGCCCGCGCCTTCTTCGCCTTGGCCACCAGCGAAGAAGCCATCGCCATGCAGCGCATGATGATGATGCCCGGGACCGGCGATGCCCACATCCGCGAATTGTTCTGGCGCGCCGGCCCGCAGCAGGTCAAGGACGCCTTCGCCGAATTCCTGCGCGCCCGCGTGGCCCGCGGCGAACTGGCGATTCCCGACATCGCGCGCGCATCGTCGCAGTTCTTCTGCCTGCTCAAGGGCGAAATGCACATGCAGATGCTGTGCGGCATGTGCGCCGGAACGCCTTCGGCCGGCGATGTCCAATGCCATATCGAGGCGACGGTGGACCTGTTCGTGCGCGCCTACGGCACCGGCCGGAGCGCCGCGGAATGACCCGCCTTCCCGCGCTTCCGATGCGCCGCCGCGGCCGTGACCACGGTCCCGGTGACTTCCGGCACTCAGCCGAAAAGCCCGCTTGCAGCGATGCTGGCGTCAACGAATGCAGCGCCGTCCCGTTAAACTTGCACCCCCAGCCGCACCCGCGGACGCTTCCGCTGCGAGAGATACCAACATGACGATCGATTACGCCAAAGCCCGCGAAACCATGGTCGAGCAACAGGTTCGCCCGTGGGACGTGTTCGAGCCCCGCGTCCTCGAGACGCTGGCGCGGCTGCCGCGCGAACGTTTCGTGGCCGAAGCGCATCGTGCGCTGGCATACGCCGATCTGGCGCTGCCCATCGGCCACGGCGAATCGATGATGAAGCCGGTGGTCGAAGGTCGTGTGCTGCAGGCCCTGTCCATCGCCGCGGGCGAGGATGTTCTGGAAATCGGCAGCGGCAGCGGCTACCTGTCCGCCTGCTTCGGCAATCTGGCCCGCGACGTCGTCGGCCTGGAGTTGCATGCCGACCTGGCCGAGACCGCGCGCCAGAGGCTGCAGGCGCAAGGCATCAATAATGTCCGCATCGATGCCGCCGACGCCTTCGGTTGGGACAGCGAACGCCGTTTCGACGCGATCTGCGTCGGTGGCGCGGTCGCCGCCATACCCGCGCACTTTCTGCGCTGGCTGCGTCCCGGCGGCCGCATGTTCGTGGTCCACGGCCGCGCGCCGGCGATGGAGGCGGCGCTCGTGAAGCTCGCCGACAACAGCGCCGGTTTCGAGGTCGAATCCCTGTTCGAAACCGAACTGCCCTATCTCGCAGGCGGCGCCCCCGCCCCGAAATTCCATCTTTGATCCATCCGAGCCACGCACGGACGCGGATCGTCCAACCCTGATGAAGCAAGGAAAACCATGACTCGCCGCCCCCTCGCTCTCGCCCTCGCATTGCTGGCGCTGCCGCTCGGCGCGCAGGCAGAAGACCTGCTCCAGTCCTACGAACTCGCGCGCAGCAGCGACCCGCAGTTGTCGGCCGCCGAAGCCAACCGCGAAATCTCGCGCGAGGGCGCGGTGCAGGCGCGCTCCGCACTGCTGCCGCAGATCGACGGCACGGCCTCCTACACCCGTTCGGACGGCGACGACGAATCGTCCACGGCCGGTACCGACGACAGCAGCGATTCGACGACCCGCGACATCGGCGTGCGCCTGAACCAGATGGTCTACGACCACAGCGCGTTGAACCGGTCGCGCAGCCAGAACGCGCTGGCGCAGGCCGGCGACTACCAGTTGGAAGCGGCGGGCGATCAGCTGATCACCCGTACGTCCGCGGCGTACTTCAACGTGCTGATCGCGATGGAAACCCTGGCCGCCGCGCAGGCCCAGGAAACCGCGCTGAAGAAACAGTTCGATTTCGCCGACAAGCGTCTCGAAGTCGGCCTGGCGCCGATCACCGACGTGCACGAAGCCCGCGCGCAGTACGATCGGGCCCGCGCCAACACCATCGTCACCGCCAATGCGCTGGAAGATGCGTATCGGGCGCTCGAGGAAATCACCGGCCGCGACGTGCGTTCGCTCAAGGCGCTGCCGCAGGACTTCCAGCCCGAGCTGCCTTCCGCGGTCGACGCGGAAGGCTGGGTCCAGTCCGCACTGGACAAGAACCCGAGCCTCAAGGCCCAGGAATATCGCGTCAGGTCGGCCGAAGCCGGTATCGAGAGCGCCCGTGGCGGGCACTACCCGACGCTGTATTTCGGCGCCAATCTCGGCCGCACCCGGACCGACGGCAGCGCCACGGACAACATCCTCAACGCCAGCGCAGACTTCGAGCGCGAAAGCGCCTCCCGCAGTCTCGGCCTGACGCTGTCGATCCCGATCTTCGCCGGCGGCGGCACCCAGTCCGGCGTGCGTCAGGCCATCGCCCAGCGCGATGCCACCAACGACGAACTGGAACAGCAGAAGCGCGCGCTGGTGCGCAACACCCGCAACGCCTACCGCACGCTGGTCGCCGGCGTCAGCGAGGTCGAAGCGCGCAAGGCCGCGGTGTTCTCGGCGCGCAGCGCCTACGAGGCCTCGCAGGTCGGCCTGGAAGTCGGCACGCGCACGGTGCTGGACGTACTGAACAATCAGCAGACGCTGTTCAACGCCGAGCAGGAGTACGCGCAGTCGCGCTACAACTTCCTGCAGAATCGGCTGCTGCTGGAACAGGCGGCGGGCACGCTCGAAATCGACGATCTGCAGGAAATCAATCGCCTGCTGACCGTGGACGCGACGCCGAAAACATCGCCCTGACGTATCCCGATCGCGGCGCGCGGCGCGAAGGGCCGCACCGGAAGGTGCGGCCTTTCTTCTTGGCGGACCGGGCCCGTCGCTTCGGCGGCGGTCGCGCGGCGCGCTCAGTCCGAACTGCAGTTTCCGCCGACGCAGTAGGTCGCACCGATGAGCATCCAGCCATCGGGCGTGCACAGATAGTAGAGCTGGGCGTAACCGCCCACGATCGGCAGATCGATCGCCTCGACCGACCAGGCATTGGCTTCGGTGCACAGCGACAGTTCGGTCGCCGCGTGAACGGGAGCCGGGGCGGTCATGCCGAACGCCAGCGCGGTCGCGGCCATCGCCGTCAGGAAAGCACGTCGCATACAGCATCTCCTCATCATCGACAGTGACATGCGACGAACGCTGCGGGCCTGAAATCCCGCGGACGCCGCACGATGCCGTTGTAACGCGATGAGGCTCGCCGCGGATCGACTGCGATCACATCGCGCTGTCGTCGCGGAAAAACGTTCCGATCGACCGGACGTTTTGGATCGACGCCGTCGAATGCGCGTCGTGCGACGCATTCCGGAGCGGCGCTTGTTCAGAGCGCCGTTTCGATCATGTCCATCGTCCGGCGCAGCGCACCGCGTCCCTGTTCGACCAGCGTGCGACCGGCCTCGACCATGCGCGCGCGCGCATCCGGGTCGGCGAGCAGCGTTTCCAACGCCGCGGCCACGGCATCGGCATCGTCGGCGATGCGCACGGCGTCCGCCTTGCGCAATTGCTCGGCGATGTCGCTGAAGTTGTGCAGATGCGGGCCGGTGACGATGGCGGTGCCGATCGCGGCGGGCTCCAGCAGATTGTGACCGCCCACGGGCTGCAGACTGCCGCCGACGAAGGCGACATCGGCGCAGGCGTAGAACAGCATCAGCTCGCCGAGCGTGTCGATCACGAACACCGCATCGTCGGCTTCGGGCGCCACGGTGAGCGTGCGCGTGGCCACCTGCAGGCCGGTTTCGATCGCGAGCATGGTGGCCGGACGGAAGCGTTCCGGATGCCGCGGCGCCCACAGCATCAGCAGATCCGGCCAGCGCTCACGCAGACGACGATCGATCGCCAGCACCTGCGCCTCTTCGTCGGGATGGGTGCTGGCCGCGATCCAGACCGGGCGACCGGGGATGCGGCTGCGGAATGCGAGCGCCGAGACCGCGATGGACGGATCGACTCGGGTATCGAACTTCAGATTGCCGTAGACGACGAGCTGGTCTTCGCGCGCGCCCAGCCGCGCGAAACGCGACGCATCCGCGTCGGACTGCGCGGCGACGGCGCGCATCGTGCGCAGCGCACGGCCCACCAGCGGCCGCAGCGCGCGATAGCCGCGCAGCGATCGCTCCGACAACCGGGCATTGATGAGATACGCCGGAATCGCATGATCGCGACAGGCGAAGAGCAGGTTGGGCCACAGCTCGGTCTCGACGATCAGCGCGATCCGCGGCCGGAAATGCCGGAGGAAACGGCCGACCGCACCGGTGAGGTCGTAGGGCAGATAGACGTGGGCCACGCGCGTGCCCCACAGCGCGCGCACGCGGTCCGAGCCGGTCGGCGTGATCGTGGTCACCAGCACCCGTCGCCGCGGGTGTTCGCGCAGCAGCGCGTTGATCAGCGGCGCGGCGGCATTCACTTCGCCGACCGACACCGCATGCACCCACAGATGTTCGTCGGCGTCCGCGACGGCGGCGCCGTACCGCGCATACCGCTCGTGCCAGCGCAACAGATAGGCCCGTTGTCTGAAACCGCGCCAGATCAGGTGATAGACGGTGACCGGCAGCAGCAGATACAGCGCGGCCGAATACAGGCCGCGCAGGGTGAGTTCGATCGTGCGCTCGAAGGTGCCAGCCCGCATCGGCACAGGATACCGGGTCGCGATGATCGGTGACGCGGGCCGGTGCGCGGGCGCGTCCCCGTACAATGCGCCATGCCCTTCGCATTCGATGCCCCGCCGCCGCGCGCGCCCCGACACTGGCCCATCTGGCTGGGCATCGGCGCGCTGGCGCTGCTGGCGCGCCTGCCGTGGCCGTCGCAGCGTGCGCTCGGGCGCGGCATCGGTGCCGTTCTGCGTTGGACTCTGGTCGATCGGCGGCGGGTCGCGGCGCGCAATCTCGAATTGTGCTTTCCCGAACTGGACGCCGTCGCGCGCGCCGCACTGTTGCGCCGTCATTTCGCCGCACTGGGCACCGCGCTGTTCGAATTCGGGCGCGCCTGGTGGGGCTCGGTGGAACCGCAGCGGCGCGGGCTGGTGGTCGAGGGCGTGGCGCATCTCGAAGCCGCGCGGGCCGCGGGTCGCGGCGTGATCGTGGTGTCCGGCCATTTCACGACGCTGGAGATGTGCGCGCGGCTGGCCTGCGATCACGTGCCGCTGGCCGGCATGTATCGACCCTATCCGCAGCCGGCGATGGAATGGGCGGTGCTGCGCGGCCGTTCGCGCTATGCCGCGGCCATGTTCGCCAAGGACGACGTGCGCGGCGTGGCCCGGCATCTCAAGCGCGGCGGTCTGCTGTGGTACGCACCGGACCAGGATCCGAGCAAGGGCGAGAGCGCGTTCGTCCCGTTCTTCGGGCAGCCGGCGAAAAGCCTGAAATCCACGCATCAGCTGGCGCGGCTCTCGGGCGCGGCGGTGGTGATGTTCGAACACGTGCGCCGCGACGACGGCGGCTACACGCTGCGCTTCTGGCCGGCGTTCGATGCGTTTCCTTCCGACGACGCCGATGCCGACACCGCGCGGGTGATCGCCGCGATCGAAACGATGGCGCGCAAGGCGCCCGAGCAGTACCTGTGGATCCATCGCCGGTTCAAGCGCCGGCCCGACGGCAGCCGCGTCTACGATTGAGCGCGTCTACGCTTGAGGCGGCGGCTCGATCGACTCGACCGGCACGGGCGATTCGCGCCCGAGCAGACTGCCCGCGTACAGCGCCGCCAGCAGCAGGGTCGCACCGCCCCAGAAGGTCGAATAGAACGCGAGGTGAGTGTTGAACGGGAACACCGTGACCGCCAGCGCCAGCATCGCAGGCTCGGCGGCGGCGCGGGCCGTGGGCTCGGCGTAACGCCAGGCCCGTCGCGCCGTCGCCACGCCTGCGAGCCACAGCAGCAGGCCGATGACGCCGGTTTCGCTGAGGATTTCCAGCACGATCTGATGCGCATGCAGCGCCGGCCCCAGGCCCCATTCGGCGAGCGCGCCCGACTCGGGGTCGCAGCCGGGAAACGCCTCGCGAAAACCGCGGGGACCCACACCGTTGACCGGATGCGAGGTCGCGATGCACCAGGCCGCGCCCCAGATCCGGCCACGTCCGGAGAGCGCGCTGTCGACGCCTTCGCGATCGGCGCTGAAGGCGTACGCGGTGCGCTCGATGCGCTCGCGCACCTGCGGCGAGACGATGCTGAGGCCCAGCAGCAACGCGGCGCCGAACGCGAACACCGCCAGCAGTCGCTTGCGGCCGAGCAGGCGCCAGCCGGACAGCAACAGCACGAGGCCATAGGTGATCCACGACGCACGCGAGCCGGCGAGCAGGATCACCAGGCCGACCAGCGCCGCGGCGGCCAGCCAGCCCCATTGGCCGAAGCGCCGGCCGGCCACGTACAGTACGAACGGCGACAGGCTGGCGAGCACCACGCCAAGCTTCAGGTTGCAGGGGCCGAGCACGCCGCCGAGGCGGTCGAGCAACAGATAATCGTTGGCGTCGCACAGGCGGTGCCCGCTGATCGCGAGTTTCGCCGCGTCCATGCCCGCGAACAGCGGACTGGTGCCGCCGATCGCCTGCATCAGCGCATCGAGACTCCATGCGCCGACGATGACGGCGAGGCCGCCGAAGGTGATGCGGCGACCGCGCGCATCGGCCACCGCCGCCGCGGCCAGCCACAGGAACGGCAGATAGCGCAGATCCGACGCCACCTCGCGAAAAGCACGCGCGCGGTCGACCGCATCGATGGCGCCGATGAGTTCCGGCAGCCAGTAGGCGAAAAACAGCACGCTGGTGAGCGCCCAGGCCTGCGCGCTGAGCAGGGCGCCGCCGCCGCGGAAACGCACGTACAGCAATCGACCCAGTGCGACCAGCGCGCCCAGAGCGAGCACGCCCTCGGCGATCCCCGGCGCCGGCCACAGCGCGACGAAGGCCAGTACCCAGAACGGCGCCCAGCGCCAGCCCGCGGGAAGCGGAGGCGCGTCGGTCTCGTGCGCGGGGATCGTTGCTGCGGTCATTCCGGACAGAGTTCGCGATAACAGGCCAGGGTCGCGGCCTGCATCGCTCCGAGCGAGTAGCGCTGCAGCCGCTGCGGCATCGTAGCCGGCTCGGTCTGCAAAATCTCGACCCGCAAAAGCATCGCGCGGGCGGCGTGCAGCAAGGCGGTCGCATCGAACGGTTTCGCCGCGCCCGCCGGCTGCAGTTCGCGCAGCAGTTCGCCGACGCCGCCGTGGGCCCAGCCGACCACCGGGCGCCCGACCGACAGCGCCTCGATCACGGTCCGGCCGAAGGCTTCGGGTTTGCGCGACACCTGCAGCACCAGATCGCTGGCGGCATAGGCCTCGGCGATCGCGGCGGTGGCGGGCGTGATCGCCAGCGCCGCGGCGCAGCCGATCCGCGCGGCCTCGCGTTCGAGATCGGCGAGATAGGCCTCGCGTCCGGGTTCGCGCGCGCCGGGCATCCACAGGCGCGCATCGAGGCCGTCGCCGCGCAGCGCGGCGAGCAGCGCCAGCGCGTCGGCATGGCCTTTCAGGCGCGTCCCGCGCCCCGGCAACAGCAACAGCGGGCCCTCGCCGCCCAGCGCGGGATGCGACGCGGCGACCCGCGCCCGCGCGGCGCGGTCCGGATGCGGTGCCCGCGGAAACGCGGCGGGGTCGATGCCGCGCGGAATCGTGCGCAGCCGAGCCGGATCGGTCGCCGGGTAATGCTGCAGCACGTACGCGCGCACGGTGTCGGACACGCAGATCACCCGCTCGCCGCGGGCCATGATTCCGCTGTAGCGCGACGGCGAATTCAATCCATGCACGGTGGTGACGAAGCGCGGCCGCTGCGTGGCCGGCATGCCGCGCAGCGCGAAGAAACCGACCCACGCGGGCAGACGCGAACGCGCATGGACGATGTCGGCGCCGGTGTCGGCGAACAGCGCGCGCAGGCGTCGAACGTGGCGGAAGGTCAGCGGCGACTTGCGGCCGATGTCGAGGGCGATGTGTTCCGCGCCGGAAGCTTCGAGCGCGGGAACGAGACGGCCGCCGGCGGACACCACGACCGCGCGATGCCCCGCGCGCACCAGCGCATCGGCGATCTCGAGGGTGGAACGTTCGACGCCGCCCGCGTGCAGCGCCGGCAGCAGTTGCACCACGGTCAGGCGGCGCATGGCGTAATCGGGCCGCGACGGGTCGATGCGGATGCGACCGGCGCGTCGGATTCAGTCGACGAGGTGATAGACCGCGCCGCAGTACGGGCAGGTCGAAGTGCCGCCTTCGGCTTCGATCGGCAGATAGACGCGCGGGTGCGAATTCCACAGCGCCATGTCGGGGGTCGGGCAGCTCAGCGGCAGATCGCCATGGCGAACTTCGTAGCGTTGCTGGGCGTTGGCTTGAGTCGGCTGGGCGGTCATGGCGGTCATCCTGCGCGGAAGCCGCATTTTAACCCGGTCACGTCGCTACGATGCGCGAACCCCGCCCACGGATCGCGCCCATGCCTTCCAAGTCCACGGCTTCAGGAATCGAAATCGTCGGCCGCCAGAGTTCGCACTACACCCGTCAGGTCCGCCTGCTGGCGCTCGAACTGGGCGTGGACTGCACGCTGCGGCCCATCCACGATCTGCTGAGCGAAGACCCGGCCGCGTTCGCCGGCAATCCGGCGCTGAAACTGCCCGCCGTGCGCCACGGCGGAACGGTGGTCTGGGGCAGCCTCAACGCCTGCCGCTGGATCGCACGCCAGGCGCCGGGCGGCGTCGCACGGGTGGTCTGGCCGGAAGAAGCGGCATCGCCGCTGCTGATGAACGCGCACGAGCTGCTGGCGCACGCGATGGCCGCGCAGGTGGAGGTGGTGTTCCACGACATCGTCTCGAAGCGGCCGGCGGACGCGACGTCGCGCAAGCGGCGGACCAGCCTGGGGCTGTGTCTCGAATGGATGGACGCGCATCTCGACGCGATCCATGCCGAACTGCCGGCGCAGCGGATCGCGCTGTTCGATCTCGGCCTGTTCTGCCTGCTGGAACACTTGCCGTTCCGCAATCCGATCGATCTTTCGCGGATGCCGCGGCTCACCGGATTCGCGGGCACGTTCGGCCTGCGCGCTTCGGCGCAGGCGACGCCCTATCGGTTCGACGCGCCGCCGCCGGAAGCCGCGGGCTGAGGCCGCAACGCGGACGGGCCGCGCGAGGCGACCCGTCCGGGAACATCATCGATGCGTCTCGCCCCGATCGAGGCGGGTCGATTACTTCGTCGACCCGGCTTCGGCCGCCGGCTTCGGCACGATGGCTTCGGTGGTGATCGACAGGGTCACTTCATCGCTGACGTTCGGGGCGTACTTGCCGACGCCGAAATCGCTGCGCTTGATGGTGGCGGTGGCGGCGAAGCCGGCGGCTTCGCGCTTGGCCATCGGCTGCACGCCGATCTTGTTGATGGTCACGTCGAGGGTCACCGGCTTGGTGATGCCCTTGATGGTGAGGTCGCCGGTGACCGACAGCTTGCCTTGGCCGGCGGCCTTCACCGACGTGCTCTTGAAGGTGATGTTCGGAAATTTCTCGGCGTCGAAGAAATCGTCGCTGCGCAGGTGGTCGTCGAAATCGCCGACGTGGGAATTCAGGCCCGACAGCGGGATGGTCACTTCGACCCTGGACGCGCCGACCTTGTCGGGATCGTAGGTGATGAAACCGTCGACCTTGCCGAAGTGGGCGATCGGATTGGAGAACCCGAAGTGGCTCCAGCTGGCGACCACGTCGGTGTGGTTGGCGTCGATCTTGTAGGTCAGCGGCGCGGCGAAGGCGGCGGTGGAGGCCAGGGCGAGGGCGGCGGCGAGCAGCGGACGCTTCAACAGGGCAGGTTTCATCGGAACACTCCTGAAAGCAAATGAGGGGATGGCGCAGAAGGGATGGTGACGGACTACAGAGGCGGCGGAACGCCGGAACGGTGCGCGGAACGTCACTCGATGCGGCAGGCTTCGTCGAAGCCCAGCCGCGGCGAGCGGGGGAAAATCGAGGCGGGATCGCCCTTGCCGAGGTTCAGGAGGAAGTTGGAGCGGATCGCGGTGCCGGCGAAGAAGGCTTCGTCGAGCAGGGCGTTGTTGAAACCCGACATCGGGCCGCAATCCAGACCCAGGGCGCGCGCGGCGAGGATCAGGTAAGCCCCCTGCAGGCTGCCGTTGCGCATGGCCACGGTCTCCAGCACCGGCTCGGGCTTGCCGGCGAACCAGGACCGCGCATCGGTATGCGGGAACAGCACCGGCAGCTTCTCGTAGAACGCCATGTCGTAACCGACGATGACGGTCACCGGCGCGGCCAGGGTCTTGTCGCGATTGCCCGGGTCCAGCGCGGGAGCGAGGCGGGCCTTGGCCGCGGGCGACTTCACGAACACGAACCGGGCCGGGCCGGCGTTGGCGGCCGTCGGGCCCCACTTCAACAGATCGTAGAGGCGCTGCAGCGTCGCGTCGTCGATGTCGCCGGAGAACGCGTTGTAGGTGCGGGCGCTGCGGAAGAGCTGGTCCAGAGCGGTGTCGTTGAGCGGAGAGAACATCGGCGGAATCGTCCTGCACGGTCGAGGGGAAGATGAAAGCAAGGAAGATCAAAGCGAGGCCGCAGTGTAGAGTCCGCGCAGGTCCGCGACAGCGGCACGGCGAGAACGTATCGGGTCAGATTCGGAACAATGAGCGGAAAGAAGCTCGATTCACTCCATATTTGTGCGATCAGCGACGGCCGCGCCGGCAACGCGCGCCAGGCCGACGCACTGGCCGACGCACTCGCGGGGGGCCGCGATGTCGATCGGAGCGCGTTGACCCTGAGCCCGCGCGCGCCCTGGCGCTGGGCCGCACCGCGGCTGTTTCCCGGCACGGAACATGCCTTCGGGCCGGATTTCGAGGCCCTGCTGTCGGCTCCGCCGGACATCGCCATCGGCTGCGGGCGACAGGCTGCGCTCGCCACCCGGCTGCTGCGCAAGCGTGGCGCCCGCGCGGTACAGATTCTCGACCCGCGGCTGGACCCGTCGCATTGGGATTTGGTGATCGTGCCCGAGCACGATCGCCTGCGCGGGGCGGAGGCGATCCCTTCGAATGAGAGCCCGCCGAACGAGATCCGGATGCTCGGCAGCCTGCATCCGGTCGACGACGCCTGGCTGGCGCGCGCGCGCGAAACCTTCGCCGCGTTCGCCGCCCTGCCCGCGCCGCGCACCGCGTTCCTGCTCGGCGGCACGAGCGCGCACGCGCGCTTCGACCGCATGGCCTTCGAAGTGATGGCCTCGAAGTTCGAAGCGGTGCTGGCGCGGGAGGGCGGCAGCGTGCTGCTGACCACTTCACGACGCACGCCCAAGGAACTGCGCGATGTCCTCAGGCATCGCTACGACGGCACACCCGGCGTGATCTGGCGCGACGACACGGACGGTCGGAATCCCTACCCCGGCCTGCTCGCCTGGGCCGACCGCATCGTGTGCTCGCCGGATTCGGTGAACATGATCTCCGAGGCCTGCGCCACCCGCGTCCCGGTGTTCGTGTTCGACCCGGGCCGCGTTCGCGGGCGCCCGCGAGGATTCATCGATGCGCTGTTGGCGCGCGGCCGCATCCGCGCGATGGATGCGCGGCTGGATGCGTTCGATGTGGAACCGTTGCGGGAGACGGCGCGGGTGGCGGCGGAAGTCCGGGCGAGACTGACGCCGGTTTAGCGCACCGTTCTGTTCGCGACCGAAGCTCGTGCGAAACGCAGGCCGACGACTGCCGATGCCACGACCGCCGCCGCCAGGATCGGCCGGCGTTTGAGCGATCGGACCGCGCCGAGCGCGAACGCGGTGACCCAGGGTCTGCGCGCGAGCGCGGCGAGCAGACCGACCCAGCCGCTGCGTCCGGCCAGCGCCGCGCCGATGCCGCCGGCCGCGTTGCCGAAGGAGCGCAGGCGGTCGGTGCCGCCGCGGAGTTCGCGCATCGCCGACGCGACTTCGGCGCGTTCGACGGTCGCGCGCATGCGCAGCATCTCCATGCGCAGTTCGCGCATCTTCGCCTGGTCGCTCATGGCGTTTCCCCTGCGTCGCTGCGGCCGCGGCCGCCGAGCAACGCATCGCGGTCGTTGGCCAGTTCGCGCAGGGTTTCCGACAGCACCGGCGGCGCGGCCGCCATGTCGGCGGCGAGACTGCGGAACAGCCAGATCGCGCCGATCAGGTACAGCGCCGATAGCACCGCCAGCGTGATCCACCCGTAGCGCGGCCACAGCACCAGGGTGAGCAGGGCCGAGCCCGCGATCAACGCCAGCAGCGCCAGCACTGCGCCCAGCAGCGCCAGCACCAGCCAGCCCATCATCCGGGCACGGGTCTGCGCGAGTTCGAGCGATGCGAACTCGGCGCGCGACATCAACAGATTGACCGTGGCCGCCGACAGGCGGCGCACGGAGGCGAGCGGCGAGGCCATGGCCCGGTGGCGGCTCAGCGCCGCGAAACGAGCAGGCCGACCAGGAAACCGACGCCGGCGGCGACGCCGATCGCGCCCCACGGATGTTCGTGCACCAGATCGTCCGCGGCGCGCGCGGCGGCCTTGGTATTGGTGGCGACCGCGGTCTGCGCATCCTGCAGACGCTGTTTGGCCCGCCCCAACGCTTCCGAAGCCTTGGCGCGGAGCGCCTGCGCGCGGTCGCCGGTGGCGCCTGCGGCTTCTTCGAGAATGGCTTCGACATCTTCCAGAACGACCTTGGCGTCGGTGACGAGTTCTTCGGTGTCCAGGTAATGATTCTTCGACATGTGCAACTCCTCGGTGGTGGATTGGGTACGCGTCGAGCATAGCGCGCATCGGCGACGGAATCGCAAGCGCATCCGGTTCCCCGACGATCCGGTTGCGCGATCCGTCA
Organism: uncultured Lysobacteraceae bacterium; assembly: GCA_946480825.1. The sequence continues at coordinate 49,496 of CAMLLG010000008.1, read as the reverse complement.
GAAACGGGGGCAGTCCCTGCCCGCGGACAGGCATCCGGCACGCATCATGCGCCTTCGGCATGCAGAATGCCCTGCGTGGCCGCGATCACCGCAGCGCGCGCGATATCGAGGCCGTCGCTGCCGGCGCCGACGATCCGCGCCCGGCGATCGAGCGTGCACGACAGCCCGGCGCCGAGCAGCGCCTCGTGCGCCCCGCGCAGACGGGCCGCGGCCTCCCCGTCGAGCACGCCCTCGGCGCACAGCGCGTCGATCAGCCCGGGGCTGTCGCGCGGCACCAGCAGTGCCGGCCTCGCTGGGGCGTCGCGCAGCACGAGGTACTGCAGCAGGAATTCGAGGTCGACCAGACCGCCCTGCCCCTGTTTGAGATCGAAACGATCCGCCGAAGAACGATCCAGTTCCGCACGCATCCGCGCGCGCATCGCGGCCACGTCCTCGCGCAGTTTCGCCGCCTCCCGCGGCTGCGCCAGCGTCTCCGCGCGCACCCGTTCGAAATCGGCGCGGAGATCCACATCGCCGGCGATGGCATGGGCGCGGACCAACGCCTGGTGCTCCCAGGTCCAGGCGCGGTGACGCTGGTAATCCTCGAAACTGGCCAGCGTGGAGACTAGCAGACCCTTCGCGCCGTCGGGCCGCAAGCGGACATCGACGTCGTACAGCCGGCCGGCGCCGGTCCGCGCGCCCAGCAGGGCGACGATCTTCTGCGCCAGTCGCGCGCTCCAGCGCGGCGCGTCGAGCGCGCGCGCGCCGTCGGACACCGCGTTCGCGGGCGCGTCGTAGATGAAGACCACGTCGAGATCGGAGCCGAAGCCGAGTTCGCGGCCGCCGAGGCTGCCGTAACCCAGCACCGCGAAGCGGAAACCGTCGATGCGCCCGTGCTGCGCTTCGAGTTCGCGCAGCGCGAGCCGGTAAACCGCATCGAGCAGCGCATCGGCCAATGCCGCCAGCGACCGCGCGGTCTCGACGGCGCGCATGCGCCGGTCCAGCGTGACCAGAGCGATGCGGAAACTCAGGATCTGCCGGGCCTCGTTCAACGCCAGGAGTGCGGTCTCGGAGTCGTCGGACTGCAGTGCGGCATCGGCCGCGGCGACGAACGCCTCCGGTTTCGGCGACGGCCCGGCGACGCGGATGTCCAGCAGCTCGTCCAGCAGCAGCGGATACGCGGCGAGCCGGTCGCCCAGCAACGCACTGCGCGCGAGCGTGTCGATCAACCGCGAGAGCGCCGCCGGCTGTTCGTCCAGCAGCGCGAGATAGCTCGCGCGTCGCAGGATCGCCTGCAGCAGAGCCAACGCCCGGCGCAGCGCCAACGCCGGGCCGGCCGACCCGGCCACGCCCGCGAGCAGCGCGGGCATCAGCCGGTCCAGACGCGCGCGCGCCGCATCCGACAGATCGCGAACGCCCGGCGCGCGCGCGAAATCGCGCAGGGCGCGGTCGACATCGTGCGCCTGCGCGAATCCCGCATCGCGCAATGCCTGCACGCCTTCGTCGCCTTCCGCATCGGGCTCATCGCCTCCGCTGTGCAGGGCGCGCCAGTACGAGACCAGCGCATCGGGCTGGGCGATGCGACCGCGCGGCGCGAGCAATGCATCGAATTCCTGCGTGACCCGCGCGCGATGCGCCTGCAGTCGCGCATGCAGCGCGTCCCAATCGCCGTCGCCGAGGCTCTGCGCGAGTCGCGCGCGAGTCGCCGGATCGTCCGGCAGGCGCTGGGTCTGCACGTCGGCCAGCATCTGCAGCCGGTTTTCCAGCAGGCGCAGGAAACGATAGGCCGCGAGCAGCGCATCGCAGGCGTCCGGAGACAGATGGCGCGCGTCGCGCAGCGCCCGCAGCGCGGGCTGCAATCGACGCTCGCGCAGCGCCGGCTCGCGTCCGCCGCGGATGAGTTGCAGCGCCTGGGCCAGGAATTCCACTTCGCGGATCCCGCCGGGGCCGCGCTTGATGTCGTCGGCCATGTCCCTGCGCGCGACTTCGGCGGCGATGCTCGCCTTCATCTCGCGCAGGCCGTCGAGCGCGCCGTAATCGAGATAGCGCCGATAGACGAACGGGCGCAGGGTGTCGAGGAAACGCGCGCCGGCGTCGAGATCGCCCGCCACCGGACGCGCCTTCTGCCAGGCATAACGCTCCCAGTCGCGGCCTTCGCGCTGGAAGTACTGTTCCATCGCCGCGAACGACAGCGCGATGCGGCCGGCGGTGCCGAACGGCCGCAGGCGCAGATCGACGCGATGGCAGAACCCTTCCGCGGTCACTTCGTCGAGCAGCTTCGCGAGCTGTTGGCCGAGGCGGGCGAAGTAATCCTCCGCCGCCAGCGCGCGCGCGCTGCGCCCGCCCTCGGGGCGACTGTCGCCGTCCTGCGCGTAGGCGTAGACCAGATCGATATCGGAGCTGAAATTGAGTTCGCCGCCGCCCAGCTTGCCCAGTGCGAACACCACCAACCTCACCGGCGCACCATCGACATCGCGCACGGTGCCGAAACGCTCGACGAAGTCGCGCTCCAGGGCATCGAGCGCGGCCTGCAGGCAGGTTTCGGCCAATGCGGTGATGCCGGCGAGCGTCTGGTCCAGCGTGTCCAGCCCATGGACATCGCGCCAGATCAGGCGCACCGACTCGGCCTGACGGTGGCGGCGCAGCAGGCCGGGCCATTCGCTGCGCAGATCCGCGCTCAATGCCGGCAACGGCGCGGGCCGCGCGCCGTCGTCGGTCAGCAATCCGGGCAGCAGCGAGGGCTGACGCAGGCAGACATCGATCGCGAAATCGCTGGCCAGCGCCAGCGCACGGAGACGGGCGTCGGCCGTTTCGGGCAGATCGGGATGAGCGGCCCGCAGGCGCGCGACGGCGCGGTCGACCCGCGCGGCGACGGCGCTTGCGACGATGGCGGACTCGAAGGCAGGCTCGGAAGCGGAAGGCGCGACAGGATCCATGCGCGGATTCTGGCATCCCGGCGGGCGGCGATGCGGGCGACGGCATGGACAATAAAAAAGCCCGCCCCGGTCGAACCGGTAGCGGGCTTGCTCCCTCCCCCACGTCGGGATGCGGGAGCATCGTGAAGGAAGCGTTAGGACAAATCACGCTGCGGTGCAAAAAAGAACCGGCAGGTACATTTAATTGCCCGCGAAAGCGTTCCGCATCAGCGCCCGTTTGCGGAATGAACCCCGTGCCGCACGGATTTGTAGGCACAATGCGGATCTCCGGGGTCGGGGCCCCTGGAACTCTCGCGACACTCTGATCCGCGCCGGACACCGGACGCGGGCACGCGACGCGCAGCCGGCGATCCCGCCGAGTCCCCGCCACCAGATCGACAAGGAGCGTTTACGAATGAATCCGAATCTGAAAATGTTGTTGGCTGCAGGCGCATGCAGCCTGCTGTTGGTCGCGGGCGCATGGTCCGCACGACCTGTGGCGGCCGCATCCGCCGATGCCATGCCCGCCACGGCCGAAGCGCCGGTGCAGCCCGGCCAGATGAAAGTGCTGGCGGCCGCGGGCGACGATGTCGCCGGCACCCTGGTCACGCCCTCCGGCGCGCTGTCGTTCCGCACTTCGAGTCTCTCCGCGGGCAAATCCGCGGCCCGCGGCGTCACGCCCGACCGCGTGGCGATCCGGCTGGAAGTCAACGGCGCGGTGATCGATCACGAGATCGACTACGCCGCCGGCACGATGACGGTCCGCACCGCCGAACGCGTCGCCATCGACGAACAGGACCGCGCGGTCCTCAAGAGTTTCCAGACCGAACTGGGCCGCACCCTGCCCACCCTGGGCAGCGGACAGCGCGTGCCCAAGTCGCACGATTTCCTGTGGCGGCTGGCCGAAATGTATTCGGAAGTGCCGCTGGGCAAGACCTTCGCCGCGGAATGGGTGGTGAAGCGCGGCGAAGCGAAACCGCTCGCACCGCCGGCGCGCGATTTCAATCGCGATTTCGACCGCGAATCCGGCGCGGTCCTGCCCGGTGCGCTCACGCTGAACCGGCAGCCCATCGTGGCCAAGGCCGCCTGCAACGAACAGGGCGGCGGCAGCTTCACCAATCTGCGCGGCATCGCCGATGTCTGCGACGACGACCGCGTGTTCTATCGCTCGTCGTCGCACGATTATTGCCCCACGCACGGCTACAGCAGCAAGACCGTGGCCTACGGCTGCGGCGCCAGTTCGTGCGCGGGCCGCTGCGGCGCGGGCTGCGGCGTGGGCGATGGCGTCGGCGCCTGGTACCAGGATTGCCTCGACCACGATGTCTGCAACCGCGACCACAACTCGCAGCTCGGCGCCTGCGGCGACGAATGGACCGAAGCGGCCGACGACTACGCGTTCGGCACGATCTCCTGCTACACCACCTGTCATTGAACAGGGCGGCAGGCGCGCGGAACGATTCCACCGCCTCGCCGCGAGAACGACGCCGTTACGACAGAGGGCCCGCTTCGCAGCGGGCCCTCTGTCTTTCGCATGATGACGCGATCGATCACTCCGCAGCGGCGCGTCCGGCAGCGCCGCCCGCGGGCGCTGCCGCGGCCCCGCGCTGCGGCGGATTGTGCTGGTCGAACCACGCCTTGACCTGCTGGTACCAGAACACCGAATTCTGCGGTTTCAGCACCCAGTGGTTCTCGTTCGGGTAATACACGTAGCGGCTGGGCACGCCCTTGTTCAACAGCGTGTGATACAGCTCCAGGCCGTGATTCACCGGCACGCGCAGATCGGTCTGGCCGTGGACGACAAGCGTCGGGGTATTGAAATTCGCCGCGCCCAGATGCGGCGAATTGCGCTCCAGCACCGCACGGTTGTCTTTTTCCCAGAAGCCGCCGAACCGCGGCGATTCCGCCGAGAAATCCGCGGCGTACTGGCTGTAGAGGTTGTACACCGCGGCATGCGCGACCAGCGCCTTGAACGGATGCTCGCGGCCGAGGATGACGGCGCTGAGATAACCGCCGTAGCTGCCGCCGCCCGCGACCATGCGGTCCCTGTCGATCCACGGCTGCGCCGCGAACCAGTCCGCCGCCTTGATCACATCCTGGTACGGCTGCTCGGCCCATTCCGGGTTGATCGAATCGGCGAAGGCCTGGCCGAAGCCGGAACTGCCGTGGAAGTTCGGCCACGCGGTGACGTAACCCCAACTGCCGAACACCTGCGCGTTCCAGCGGAAGGCCATGCCGTCGGTGATCGCGTTGTGCGGGCCGCCGTGGATCAGCATGAAGAATGGATACTTCTTCGATTTGTCGAAGCCCGGCGGATAGTTCACCCACATCTGGATGTCCCTGCCGTTCGCGCCCTTGTAGGTCACCGATTCGTAGGTGCCCAGGTCGGTCGCGGCCAGCAGCGCGTCGTTGATCGTCGACAGTTTCGTCGCGGCACCGCTCTTCGCGTCCAGACGCACCAGCGTCGGCGGCTCGACGAAGCTTTCGCGCAGACCGACGAGCGTGCCGTCGTCCGCCACCGCGAGACCGCCGAACGACATCGCGCCGGTGACCTTGCGCGGTGCGCCGTCCAGCGGCAACTCGTACACGCGCACGGTGCCGGCGTCGTCGATGGCACCGTAGAGACGGCGGCTGTCGCGCGCCCAGACCAGGCCGCCGGCGCTGCGATCCCAATCGGCGAACAGTTCGCGCGTTCTGCCGCTGGCGCGATCCCGCAGCATCAGCCGGCCCTTGTCGGCATAGAAGCCGCGAATGCGCTGCTGCACGAAGCTCAGATGACGGCCGTCGGGGCTGTAGAGCGGCGAACCATCGCCGGCGACGTTGCCCGCGGTGAGATTGCGCGGGTCCTTGCCGCCGCTGCCGTCGGCGGCGATCGCGACGGTGAAGACATCGTTGTTGCCGACGTTGATCGCGGGATCGCTGTCTGCGACGAAGGCCAGCTCTTTGCCGTCCGGCGAGATCGCGAAATGGCCATCGGTGCCCTGCACCGCGCCGCGCGGCAATTGCAGGCCGCTGGGCTGGGTCAACGCCCGGACCGCGGGCAGATCGGCGCCGTCGGTGCCGGCCTCGAACGCCACCGAGAACACGTGGAACTGGCGCTCGTCGAGATACTGATCCCACGCGGACACCGGGCCGGCATCCCAGACCATCGCGGTCATCTTGCGATCCCTGCGCTCGTCCAAGCGCTTGCCCTGCTGGTCCAGCGGCAGATCCGCGAACACGCGCGACACGAACGCCAGGCGCCTGCCGTCGCCGAACCATTTCGGGCTCTGCACGCCGGTCGCGAGCTTGGTCAGCCGCCGCGCTTCGCCGCCGCCGATCGGCATCACGTAAAGCTGCGGCGCCTTGTCGTCGCCGCGCTGCGAAGTGAAGGCCACATATTTGCCGTCGGGGCTGATCGTGGGTGCGCCATCGTTGGCGGCATCGGTGGTGAAGCGCCGCTGGCCGCTGCCGTCGGCGGCGTTCCAGATCCAGAGGTCGACATAGGACTTGTCTTCGTCCATCGCGAAGCGCGTGACCGGTGCGATGACGGTCCGGCCGTCGCGCGACAGCGTGGGCGCGCCGATGCGCTGGATCTGCCAGCTGCGTTCGACGGTGAAGGGCTCTTTCTTCGCCTGCGCATGCACGGGCGCACCCGCGCACAGCGCCGCGACGCTCGCCGCGACAAGCGCGGTCGTGATACCACGGATCATCTGGACTCTCCGGAAAGGGACGATGTCGCCGGGCGGCGACGCCGCACGGACCTCGCCGGAGGATGCCCGAACCGCAGTTTCCGGCATGTGCCAGAGGTCGGCCCCGACATGCGACCGCCAAACGATGAAAGCCCCGCGATCGCGCGCGGGGCTTTCGAAGGACATCGCGGGAAAGCCGGGCCCGCCGTGGCGCCGGCGAAGTGGCCCGGAACGATCAGGGGCAGGTCGCGGGCGCGGAATTCACCAGGAACGCACCCGGTGCGGAGATCAGACCGGGCACGAAACCCTGCACCAGCCAGGTCACGGTCTCGCCCGGCGTCATCACCTTGGACGCGATGGTGCTGACCGGCACCCGCGCGGCGGGGATGTTCGGATTGGTCGATCCCGGCGATTCGTTGCACTTCACGTAGTTGCGGACGATCGGCTGCACCGTGCCGTTCTGCGTGACCTTGAACGCCCCGTCCCAGTGACGGGTGGCGGAACCGCCGTACACCGAGCACTGCTGCTGGGCGGGATACATCGTGATCTGCAGACGGGCGGTGACGCAGGCGCCGCTGTTGTTGGTCACGCGATGGGTCATCAGATACTCGGCGCCGTAGTTGGCGGTCGACCACGGATCGCTGTCGCGGCCGCCGGTGACCCCGGAGGTGTTCGTACCGTAATACCGCAGCGCCGGCGCGCGCTGGGCGTTGCTGGACGGCGACGGGTCGAGGGTCGTGGGGTTGCAGGCGCCGCTGGGCGTGACCGTACCGGTGCTGGTGGTGTTGATCAGATTCGACGGCGCGGCCAGGAACTTGTAGCCGAAGTTCTGGCTCGTCGAGGTGAGCGAGACGGTGTTGGTGCCGGTCCAGCGCTCATAGCGATAGACGCCCGCCGAACGGCCCCAACCGATCCAATCGTAGGTGCCGTTGCCGTTGATCGGCTGGCGGCTGGAACACGGCGCACCGCCGAAGACCAGTTGCTGGCCCGAGCTGTTGTACGTGGAGGCGACATTGCCCCAGGCATACAGGCGCTTGCCGAGAGTGTTGGCGAGCGCCAGCGTGTTGTTGTTGGCCGACGCTGCCACCACCCGGACCTTCAGGCAACCGGACGTGGCGCGCACCTTGATCCGCGCATCCAGCGACGCGCCCTGGGTGCCGCCGATGTTCGCCAACGCATAGGCGCCGGTGATGGTCTGCCCGCTGAGGTTGATGAAGCGCGAACCGTTGGCGGTGCTGGTGACCCAACTGGGCAGGGTGCCGGTGAGGGACGCCAGCGACACCGAATAACTCGGGCTCTTGCCGGGATCCAGCGTGCCCTGCCCCGCCGGCACGGTGATGTCGCGCTGCGAGATCGCGGCGCCGTAAGCGTTGAAGGTCGCGCTGGTGCCCGCCGGCTCCAGGATCACGAACACGCGCTGCACCTGGGCATCGGTGCCGCTGGCCGCCGCCACGAGATGATGCATGTAGAACGCGAACTCGCGCAGGCTGCCGCTGGGGCAGGCCGAGTCCAGCGTGCCGGTGCCCAGCGTGCGCGTGACCTTGGTGGCGTCGGCCGACAGCATCGGCTCGGTCGCCAGCAACAGCCCTTCGCGGCTGACGCTCTCGGGGTTGTTGCTGTTGATCAGCGGCATGCCGTCCATGGTGCCGGGCAGTGCATTCAGTTGCGACCAGGTCTGGGCCTGGGCGGTCGCGGCGGTCAACATCGCCATGGCGGCGGCCAACCGCAGGGACATGCGAGCGGAGTCCTTCATCGTTTCGTTCCTTGTTGGGCCGCAGGCCGCGGATCGCATGGGATCGCATCGCGGCGGCGGCGGGCTCGACCGGGGGCATCGGCGGCGGAGGTCGAGCGGCTCCGACGCGGGCGGCATCGTAGGGATCGCCTCCCGGGCAAAGCGTGACCTGCGTTCAAGACTGCCGGAACGAGAGATCTCTCTCTGCATGAGAGAGATTTTTTCAATCGATTTCATTCATCGAACGCAGTAATTTCATCGTCCCTCATCGATGCCGTCGCAACGCCCCCGCTCTCCGATCCCGACGCGCGCGGATCGACGCATTGCAAGGAGATGTCATGAGCTTTCACCGATTCGGCGTGGACATGACCGGCACGGAACGCGTCAGCGGCGTGCAGTCCGGCGCGGCCTACGATTTCGTCAAGGATCACCGCAACCAGATCGCGGCGATGGCCAGGGAATACAAACTCGACGCGCTGGTGCTGGCGAACGTGCTCTACCAGGAGCGCCGGCATGCGGGCATCGACGATTTCGCCCAGGATCGCGATCCGGCCAGGCATCCGAACGCGACCCTGGGTCCAGGCCAGATGAACGTTTCCATGTTCAAGGAACTGGTCGAGAAAGGCGCGGTGCATCTCAGCGCGCAGGAGCGCAGCCAGTACCAGAACGACAAGGACGGCTTTTCGCGGCGCTTTCTCGTCGAACCCAAGAGCGGCATCGAAGCCACCGCCGCGCTGATTTCCGACCGTCTGCAGACGCTGCAGGACCACAAGCTGATCCCGCCGCTGAAGAACGACGGCAATCCCAATACCCTGAGCGTCGGCCAGTTCCTCTACGGCGCCGCGCTGTATTCAGCCGGCGGGCGGGTGGACGGCGGCGGTCGCTCGGAGTTCGACCGCAAGGGCCCCACCAGCGAACAGATCGACTTCAAGGCCAACAGCCTGTGGGGCATGGTCGGCCGCGTGCCGCAGGACGAAAAGATCATCACCGCCTTCCACTATCTGCCCGACACCTACGAAGCCTTCTACGGCAAGACCGCGCCGGACAGACTCGGCGGTTATTTCCACGACCGCAGCGTGATCCGCGGCACATCGCGGGCTTCCGCGGATGGGCCGGAGGAGGCCGGTGTGCAGATGGCCGCGCAGCCCACCGCACCGCGCGGCGAGACCCGCGTCGTGGACGCCGCCGGTGCCGCCACCGCGTTCGGCGACAGCGGCCAACCGGGGCATGCGATGTTCGTCGCCATCGCCCCGCAGATCGCCCGCCTCGACACCGGGCTGGACGCGCAACAGTCGCTCAACCTCAGCGGTGCGCTCACCGCGCGCGCGCTGGAAAACGGCCTCGACCCGCGACAGGTCAACGTGACCGTCAACGACAGGGGCCGGGTCTTCGCGCACGAAGGCGGCGAAGCGGGGCGCATCGCCTTCGTGGATCGCGACGCCACCGCGCAGCCGCTGCAGGCGAGCGCCGAACGCACTCGCGAGATTCTGGCTGCGCAGGCACCCACGCCCGAGGCACCGGCGGTCTCGACAGGCGCGATGCGAATGGGTTGAACGCCGGCACGACCGGCCGTTCGCGAAATCCGTATGGCGCAAAGAAAAACCCCGCATCGCTGCGGGGTTTTTCGTACGCATCGCGGGTTGGATGGATCAGAAATCCATGCCGCCCATGCCGCCCATGCCGCCGCCGCCCATGCCGCCGCCGGCGGGCTCGTCCTTCTTCGGCGCTTCGGCGACCATCGCTTCGGTCGTGATCATCAGACCGGCGATCGAGGCCGCGTTCTGCAGCGCGGTGCGGGTGACCTTGGTCGGATCCAGGATGCCGGCCTCGACCATGTCGACGAATTCGCCGGTGGCCGCGTTGTAGCCGAAGTTGCCCTTGCCTTCCTTCACCTTGTTGACGATGACCGACGGCTCTTCGCCGGCGTTGGTGACGATCTCGCGCAGCGGGGCTTCCATCGCGCGCAGGGCGATCTGGATGCCGTGGTTCTGGTCTTCGTTGATGCCCTTCAGACCGGAGATCGAGGCCAGCGCGCGGATCAGCGCGACGCCGCCGCCCGGGACGATGCCCTCTTCCACCGCAGCGCGGGTCGCGTGCAATGCATCTTCAACACGCGCTTTCTTTTCCTTCATTTCGATTTCGGTCGAAGCGCCGACCTTGATCACGGCCACGCCGCCGGCGAGCTTGGCGACGCGCTCCTGCAGCTTCTCGCGGTCGTAGTCGGAGGAGGTCTCCTCGATCTGCGCCTTGATCTGCTTGATGCGGGCCTGGATGCCGTCGGCGGCGCCGGCGCCGTCGATGATCGTGGTGTTTTCCTTCGAGACCTGCACCTTCTTGGCGCGGCCGAGGTCCTTGATCGTGGCCTTTTCGAGCGACAGACCGACTTCTTCCGAAATCACGGTGCCGCCGGTGAGGATGGCCATGTCTTCCAGCATCGCCTTGCGACGGTCGCCGAAGCCCGGAGCCTTCACGGCGCAGACCTTGACGATGCCGCGGATGGTGTTGACGACGAGAGTCGCGAGGGCTTCGCCTTCGACTTCCTCGGCGACGATCAGCAGCGGCTTGCCGGCCTTGGCCACGCCTTCCAGCACGGGCAGCAGGTCGCGGACGTTCGAAATCTTCTTGTCGTGCAGCAGGATGAACGGGTCGTCGAGCTCGGCCGACATCGACTGCTGGTTGTTGACGAAGTACGGCGAGAGGTAGCCGCGGTCGAACTGCATGCCCTCGACGACGTCGAGTTCGTTGTCCAGACCCGAGCCTTCCTCGACCGTGATCACGCCTTCCTTGCCGACCTTCTTCATCGCGTCGGCGATGATGTTGCCGATCGATTCGTCGGAGTTGGCCGAAATCGTGCCGACCTGGGCGATGGCCTTGTCGTCGGCGGTGGGCTTGCTGATCGCCTTCAGCTCGGCGGTCGCGGCCACGACGGCCTTGTCGATGCCGCGCTTGAGGTCCATCGGGTTCATGCCGGCGGCGACCGCCTTCATGCCTTCGCGGATCAGCGCCTGGGCCAGCACGGTGGCGGTGGTGGTGCCGTCGCCGGCGTTGTCGGAGGTCTTGGAAGCGACTTCCTTCACCATCTGCGCGCCCATGTTCTCGAACTTGTCGGCCAGTTCGATTTCCTTGGCGACGGACACGCCGTCCTTGGTGATGGTCGGGGCGCCGAAGCTCTTCTCGAGCACGACGTTGCGGCCCTTCGGGCCGAGGGTGGCCTTGACGGCATTGGCGAGGACGTTGACGCCGCGAACCATGCGGACGCGGGCATCTTCACCGAAACGGATATCTTTGGCAGCCATTGATGGAACTCCGGAATTTTGTGGGTTTCGTAGGGCGGGCCCTGGCCCGCCGTTGCGACATGGAAGGATCAGCGCAGCTCGGCGAAGCGATCGCTCCGCCCGCGCGCATCAGCCGACGATCGCGAGGATGTCGTCTTCCTTGATGACCTTGTATTCGACGCCTTCGTGCTTGTAGGCCGAACCGGCGTACTGGCCGTAGATGACCTTGTCGCCGGCCTTGACCTTCGGCGCGCGCACGCCGCCGGTGGCGTCGATGAACTTGCCTTCGCCGACGGCGACCACTTCGCCCTTGGTCGGCTTTTCCTTGGCGGCGTCGGGGATGATGATGCCGCCGACGGACATTTCTTCGGCTTCGATCGGCTTGACGACCACGCGGTCGTAGAGCGGCTTGAGATTCATGTGAACCCTCGCAAGTGATTGATTGGTGGAGAAAAGGCCGGCGATTTTAGCAGTCTCCGGGGGGGAGTGCCAAAACCGCGGGCAAAGAAACCCCGGCAGACCGGGACCCGCCCGATATGGGGCGACGGGGAAGGCTTTCAAGGGGCGGCCACGCCGATCCGCGCAGCCCGCCCGAAGGCCGGTCTCGCGTCGACGCGGACGGGGCCGCAGTCAGCGCACCTGATGCCCAAGCGCCGGCGTGCAGCGGTCCTTCGAGCGTGTCATGCACTTTTCGTCAGGTCGCATTGCGCAGCCTGTGACGCCAGACAAGGTCCCGTGACGCAGCATTGACGAGTGGCCACGGCAAGTCACGGGCCGCAGGATCGACGTCACGGAGGCGCAACCCGGAGGGAAGGCCGCCATCGTCGCGACTGCCTCGATGAGGATCGCCTCGATCCCGGCCTTCCGCAGGCAACCGGCCGCCCTGCCGCGGACCACGATGCAGACTTGAGACTGCGTTTCGCTCATGCCCCGAAACGAGCCCCACGAAAAACGGCCGGGTCGCCCCGGCCGTTTCGTCGAACATCGCATCGAGACCGCGATCAGAAGCGGTAATCGGCGCTCACGTACCAGAACGCGCCCGGCAGATCGTAGGTGCCGGCGTCATAGCCGTTCAACGAGCAACCGAGGCAGATCGGCGCCTCTTTTCCGAACACGTTGTTGGCGCCCACCGAGAACTTCAGGCCCTCCATCGTGAAGGCGTTCTTCCACGCGAACTGCACGTCGTGATAGGTCGTCGCGCCCAACTTGTTGGTGGCGACGCCATCGCAACCCGGCAAACCTTCGAGCCCCGAGCAGCTTTCCTCGACGCTGCTGATGTAGCGCGTACCGAGCGTGAAGCCCAGATCGCCGCGCTGCCAACCGACCTGCAGGTTGGACTGCCACTCGGGAATGGCGCTGTCGCCGACTTCGACGCCGACAGCACGCGAAGACACGTTGCCCGCAGCATCGACCGCCTCATAATCGTTCACGTAAGTCGATTGCAGCGAAGCGCTGAGGTTGCCGAAACCCCATTCCGGGCTGAGCCAGCTGACCTTGATGTCGACGCCGTCGGTTTCGATCTGGCCGAGATTTGCGAGGAAGTTGTTCGGCGGACGCAGATCGCCGCTGGAAATCCGCGTGAACGGCGCGCAGGCGGCACCGGTGCCGTTCTGTGCGATGTAGCAGGTATCGAGCAGCCCCTGCAGATCGTTGGCCTGGATCGCACCTTCGATCTCGTGCCGGTAGTAGCCCAGCTCGACGTCGAGCTTGCGCGACCACGATTTGTCTTCCGCCCAACCCGGGCTGTAGACCGCACCGATGGTCCAGCTGTCGGATTCTTCCGGATCCAGGTTCGGATTGCCGCCGGTGAAGGTGGTGATCTGGGTGTTGGCCTGTTCGAAGTTGTTGGGCACGCCGGCCGCGACGCAGGCCGCTTCCAGCCCGGCCGAAATGCCGTTGGTGGTGTCGACGACGACCTGATTGGTCGGGCCGCAGGGGTCGACCAGGGTCGCGCCGAACTGGGTCAGGCCGTACAACTCGCCGAGGTTGGGTGCGCGAAAACCCTGCGAGTATGTGCCGCGGACGACCAGATCCTCGATCGGCTGCCAGCGGAATCCGGCCTTGCCGGTGGTGGCACTGCCGAAGGTCGAATAATCCGAAAAACGCAGCGCGGCGGTCAGGTCCAGCGTGGCCGTTACCGGGAAATTGAACTCGCCGTAGACCTCGGTGACGTCGTAGCTGGCGGAGATCGGGGCCGCGAACGAATCCTGCGATTCGCCGGTCTGGCGCAACGGGTCCGGATCGAAATCGCCCTTGTAGCGACGATGCTCGACGCCGGTGGCGAAGCCGGCGGTGCGGTCGCCGATCGCGAACAGATCGCCGGTGAGGTTGGCCGAGAAGACGTCGAGCTCCTGAGTGCTGGCGTCGCGCTGGTCGGTCACGATCCAGTCGATCATCGCACGGGTGAACGGACGGCCCTGGCCGCCGAACAGGTCCAGCGGAGCGCAGCCGGGCGTGGCGGCGCAGACCGCCGGGTCGCCGAGCGCGGTGCGTATATGCGCGATGTTGTAGCCGTTGGTGAAGCGTTGGGTCGCGGAGTTGCGGGTATGCACGTAATTGGCATCCCAACCGAAACTGCGGCCGCCGAGATCCAGCAGGCCATCGAGGCCGATGTTGAAGTACCAGGTGTCGACGTTCTGTTCGAAGATGCGAGGTCCGACTTCCAGCGGACGGCGGCCGATGAACAGGAAATTCGAGTTGGCGTCGAGCGCGATTCCGAAAGGATTGAACGGATGGTTGGCCGGGATCGAGATGGTGTCGGCGATGCCGCCGGTGCCCGCGCCCGGGCCGACGAAGATCGGTTCCGGCGCCGCCTGATTGGCGGACTGGCGGTTGTTGAACAGGCCCTTGATGTGCAGACGGGTGTTGTCGCTCAGATCGATGTTGATGCTGGCGAAGAGAGAGCGACGCTCGCTCGGGGTCAACAGCAGATTGAACGGCGCGAAATTGAAACGGTCGGCGCCGTCGAACTGGTTGTAGGTACCGCCGTTCGGATTGCCGGGAACGAAGATCGGCGTGGTGGTGCCCGTGTTCAGCGTGATGTTGTAGTAAGTGTCCGCGCTGCCGCAGGAGCCCGGCAAGCCGACGGCGATCGCCGGGTCGCAGAAACGGAAACGCCCCTGGGGCGTCCCCGAGCTGCCGAAATCCAGTCCGCCGCCGGGAACCGGGAAGGACGATTGCCCCCATTCGGCGGAGCCGATGCGCTCCTGGTCGTAGTAGCTGGCGCCGAACACGGCGGTCCAGCGGTCGCCGCCGGTGCCGAAGGTGAAGGAGGCTTCCTTGGTGTCGCCGCCGCGGCTGTACTGGCCGTAATAGGTGTGGACTTCGGCGCCCTGGAAATTCCTGCGGGTGATGATGTTGACCACGCCGGCGATGGCGTCGGAACCGTAGATGGCCGACGCGCCGTCTTCGAGCACTTCGACGCGCTCGACGATGGCCAGCGGAATGGTGTTGAGATCGGCGCTGCCGCTGACGCCGGAGGCCGAGGATTCGTTGACCCAGCGGATGCCGTCGACGAGGACGAGGACGCGCTGCGAGCCGAGATTGCGCAGGTCGACCTGGGCGGAACCGGCGCCGATGCCGCCGCCGTCCGCGGGATAACCGAAGTTGCCGGAGGAGTTGAACTTGGCGTTGAGGGCCTTGCCGCTGGCGGTCAGCTGCTGCAGCAACTCGCCGACGCTGGCGACGCCGGTTTCCTCGATCTTGGCGCGGTCCATCACGTACACCGGCTGTGCGGTGACCGCGTTGGTCTGCTTGATGCGGGAACCGGTGACACTGATCGTGTCGAGGGTGTTCTCTTCCTTCGGTGCGTCCTGCGCTGCGGCCACGGCGGGCAGCGCGAGGAGCAAGGTCAGGTGGACGGCGGCCGTCAGGCGATTACGGCGCAGCTTGCTCATTGATTCTCTCCATTCGTTTTGAGGGTGACGCAGCCACCGCCTCACGGCCCCCTCCTTGGGCGGTATCGCGACTTTGTAAACAAAATGTGAAACAGGGGCAAGATGCCGACCGTCCCGGCGCCTTCCGGCAGGGGCGGCACCTGATCGGGAAAGCCGCCTGGGCTATAGTCCCGCCATGCGAATTCCCCCTCTTCATGCGTTCGCGGCCGTTCTGATCGCCCTGTTGCCGGCCGCCTGCCGGGCGCAAACCGATGCCGCTTCCCTCGGCCGCGCCCGTGCGGCCCTCGACGCCGCCGAGCGCGGCGAATCGCCGGCATCGCCGCTGCCGGCGGACCATCCGCTGGCGGGCTGGGCGGACTACGCCGCGCTGCGCCGCAACATCGACACCCTCCCCGCCGCCCGCGGTCAGGCCTTTCTCGACCGCCATCGCGGCCAGCCCGTCGCCGAGGCATTCCGCGAGCAATGGCTGGCGGCGCTGGCCCGGCGCGAGGACTGGCCCACCTTCCGCAGCGCCTGGTCGGCTTCGATCAAAAGCACCGCCCTGCGTTGTTCCGAACTGAACGCGCGCCAAGCCCTCGGGGCGATCGGCGCCGACTGGACCGCAGCCGCGCAGGCCCTGTGGCGCGGCGCGGCGAAATCGCTGCCGAACGAATGCGATGCGCCGATGGCGATCCTGGCCGCCAACGGCGGGCTGCCCCCGGCCCTGCGCTGGGAGCGGATCGAAAAGGCCGCGGCCGAGTGGCAGCCCGCGGTGATGCGCGCCGCCGCCCGCGGCCTGCCGGCGGAAGAGTTCGCACTGGCCAACGACTACGCGGCGTTCGTCGAATCGCCGCACGACCGCGCGCTGAGCTGGCCGAAGACGCCGCGCAGCCGGCTGATCGCCTCGCACGGGCTGGCGAAGCTTGCGAAGGCGCAGCCGTCTTCGGCCGAAACCCGGCTGCCGACATTCGCCGAAGCG
Source organism: uncultured Lysobacteraceae bacterium (assembly GCA_946480825.1). The sequence continues at coordinate 33,073 of CAMLLG010000008.1, read as the reverse complement.
CTGGGCATGACCGACGCCGAGCGCGGCCGCGCGCTGTACCAGTCGGCACTGTGGACCGTCGCTTCGTACGGGCCGGAATCCGCGCGCCGGCTCGCTGCGGTGCCGGATGTCGCCTACGACGAGAAGCTGCACGAATGGCGCGTGCGCGAGGCGATGGCGCGCTCCGACTGGCGCGGCGCGCTGGCGGCGATCCGCAAGATGGCCGACACCGAGCCCGGCAGGAAAATGCGCCGCGATTCGCGCTGGCGCTACTTCGAAGCGCGGCTGCTGGAGATGGGCGGCGACAAGACCAACGCCGACATCCTTTATCGCGACGCGGCGAACAAGCCCGAGTTCCACGGCTTCCTCGCCGCCGACCGCATCGGCGCGCCCTACGCGCTGTGCCCGTGGGCGCCGAAGACCGATGCCGCCGCGAAGACCGCGGTCGCCCGCGACCCGGGCATGGTCCGCGCGATGCTGCTCTATCGCATCGAACGCGGCGCGTGGGCGGAACGCGAATGGAGCGATGCGCTGACGCGCTTTACACCGGAGCAGCGCCGGATCGCGGTCGATATCGCGCAGGACAACGGCTGGTTCGACCGCGGCGTCTTCGGGCTGGTGAACGTCGGCGGCAAGTCGTATCCCGAAGAACTGCGGCTCTACGAACTGCGGTTCCCGCTGCATCACGACACAGTGATCCGCCGCGAGGCCGCGAAGCACGACCTCGACCCGACCTGGGTCGCGGCCGAGATCCGCGCCGAAAGCGTGTTCAACCCGAAGGCGCGTTCGCACGCCGACGCCCGCGGCCTGATGCAGGTGTTGCCCAGCACCGGCGCCGGCATCGCGAAGCGACTGGGCCTGCCGTGGCGCGGCGGCGAGAGCCTCTACGAACCCGAATTCAACATCCAGCTCGGCACCGCCTATCTGCGCGAACTGGAAGACAAATACGGCATGACCTACGTCGCCATCGCCGCCTACAACGCCGGCCCGGCGCCGGTGGCGCGCTGGCAGACGCAGCGCCCGGGCATGGACGCGGATTTCTGGATCGAGACCATCAGCTACAAGGAAACCCGCGACTACGTGGCGCGCATCCTCGCCTTCAGCGTGATCTACGACTGGCGGCTCAACGGCAAGGCGATGCCGATCACCGACCGCCTCGCCGGGCGCATCGTCGACACGCGCAAATCCTTCGTCTGCCCGATGCCGCAGGCGCCCACGCAGGATATGCCGACGACCACCGCACCGGCGCGGACATCGCGATGAACCGCCGCATCGTCGTTCTCGGCGGCAGCGGCTTCGTCGGCCGCACCCTGGTCGCACGGCTGATCGCGCAGGGCGAACGCGTCCGCGTGCTCACGCGCGATGCGCAGACCCGCACGCGCGTACCCGCGGACGCCGAGTTGCTGACCGGCGATGTATTCGATCCGGCATTTCTGCGCGATGCCTTCGATGGCGCCGATGCGGTGATCAATCTCGTCGGCATCCTCAACGAACGCGGCGACGACGGCCGCGGCTTCCGCAAGGTCTACGTCGAACTCGCCGAAGCGATCGCCGCCGCGATGCAGGCCGCCGGCACCCGCCGATGGCTGCAGATGAGCGCGCTGCATGCGGGCGATGGCGAAAGCCATTACCTCAAGGCGCGCGGCGATGCCGAAGCGCGCGTCCGCGCCTCGACGCTCGATTGGACGCTGTTCCGGCCCTCGGTGATCGCCGGTCCCGGCGATGGCCTGTTCTGCCGCTTCGCGCAGTTGCTGCGCTTCGCGCCCGGCCTGCCGCTGGGCGGCGCCGGCACGCGCTTCCAGCCGGTGTGGGTGGGCGATGTCGCCGACGCCTTCGTCCGCGCGCTCGACGACGACGCGACCATCGGCCGCAGCTACGACCTCGTCGGCCCGGACGTCATGACCCTGGGCGAGATCGTGACCCTGACCGCACGCACGAAAGGCTGGACGCGTGTCGTGCTGCCGCTCCCGCCGGCGCTGGGCCGGCTGCAGGCGGAAGTCGGCGAACACCTGCCAGGCAAACCGATCAGCCGCGACAACTGGCGCTCGCTGCAGCGCGATTCCACCAGCGACCGCAACGGCCTGCCGGACCTCGGCATCGCACCGACCGACGTGCGCGCGAAATTGCCGGAGATCCTCGGCATCCGCGCATGACGACGGGTTCAATCGACGCATCCACCGACACATCACCGCACCACGAGGACACCGCGATGGGACTGCTCGACGCCCTGCTGGGCCATGCCGGCGAGAAGCCGGTGGAGAAGATCGAAGAAGAATTCGCGCCGCTGCTGGCGCCGGGCGAGACGATCCAGCGCGCGTTCTCGACGATCCGCGACCTGATCGTGTTCACCGACCGCCGCATCATGCTGGTGAACAAGCAGGGCGTGACCGCGAAGAAGACCGAATACCGCAGCATTCCGTATCGCGCGATCACGATGTTCTCGCTGGAGACCGCGGGTCATTTCGATCTGGAAGCCGAACTGCGCATCTGGCTGTCCGGCCAGCCGGCGCCGATCGAACTGCATCTCGGCCGCGGCTCCGGCGCACAGCACATCATCGCCCTGCTGGCGCAGCACGCACCGAAATGACAGTCTCCGATACCACGGTAGAGCGGCCTTCAGGCCGCTGCTTCCCCCACGGTTCGATACAGCGACCTGAAGGCCGCTCTACCGGCGTGCTCATTCCATGAAAACGTACCTCGTCGGCGGTGCCGTCCGCGACAGGCTGCTCGGCCTGCCCTGCGGCGATCGCGACTACGTCGTGGTCGGCGAAACTCCGGAATCGATGCTCGCCGCCGGTTTCCAGACCGTGGGCAAGGACTTCCCGGTGTTCCTGCATCCGGAGACCGGCGAGGAGTACGCGCTCGCGCGCACCGAGCGAAAATCGGCGCGCGGCCATCGTGGCTTCGTGGTCCACGCCGAGCCGACGGTGACGCTCGAAGATGACCTGATCCGCCGCGACTTCACCATCAACGCCATCGCCGAAGCCGACGACGGCACCCTGGTCGATCCCTACGGCGGTGCGCGCGATCTCGACGCACGGGTGCTGCGCCACGTCGGCCCGGCCTTCGTCGAAGACCCGCTGCGGGTGCTGCGCGCGGCGCGGTTCATGGCGCGATTCGCCGCGCACGGTTTCACCGTCGCGCCGGACACGATGGCGCTGATGCGCGACATGGTCGCCGACGGCGAACTCGCGGACCTCACCGCCGAACGGGTCTGGCAGGAACTGTCGCGGGCGTTGCGACAGACGCGGCCATCGGCGTTCCTGCGCACCCTGCGCGACTGCGGCGCGCTGGCGGTGGTACTGCCGGAAGTCGACGCGCTGTACGACGTGCCGCAGCGCGCGGAGTTCCATCCGGAAATCGACACCGGCGTGCATACCGAAATGGTCTGCGACATGGCCGCGCGGATCGCGCCGGGCGACGACCTCGTCGGCTTCGCCGCGCTCACCCACGATCTGGGCAAGGCGCTGACGCCACGGGAAGAACTGCCGAAACACGTCCTGCACGAGCAGCGCGGGCTCGAACCGTTGAAGGCGCTGTGCGCGCGGCTGAAGGTTCCGGCCGCGCATCGCGACCTCGCGCTCGGCGCCTGCCGCGAACATCTCAACGTGCATCGCCTCGCGGAACTGCGCAACGCCAGCGTCCACGACCTGATCGCACGCAACGACGGCTTCCGCCAACCGCAGCGCATCGCGCTGCTGGCGCGCGTGTGCGAAGCCGACAAGCGCGGCCGCGGCGGCATGGCCGAATCCGATTACCCGCAGGGCCGCGAACTGGTGCGCCTGCACGCCGCGGCGATGGCCGTGCGCGGCGCCGACGTCGCGAAACCGGGCATGGACGGCCCCGCGATCGGCGAAGCGCTGCGGCGCGCGCGGATCGCAGCGATCGGCGCGGCGCGGAAAGCCCAGCCTGCGCAATGAGACCGGTTTTTGTAGGAACCCCGGAAGGCGCGACCGACCAGGGAAAGATTGCCCGCGACCCGTCGCGCCTTCCGGCGCTCCTACAAAAAGCGGGAAGACCCGCGCTACCGTCGATCGAAACGCAGCAGCAGGTCCCGCCACGGCGTGAGCTGCAGGCCGAGCCCGGCGATCACGCCCAGCGTGTTCGCCAGCGCGTCCGCGCGATCCGTCATCCGATACGTGGTCAGCGCGCCCTGCGCATATTCCAGACCGATGCCCATCACCACCAGGCCGATGCCGACGCTGAGCAGCGAACGCCAGCGCGGGTACAGCTGCACCGCGCCCGCCGCGAGCAGCGCATAAGCCAGGAAATGTTCGACCTTGTCGCCGCCGGAGGGCAGCCGCCCCAGATCCGGCACCGGCATCAGCGACACGACGACGGTTGCGGCGACGCCCGCGCACCACAGTCCCGCCCACAGCCACGGACGACGGAACGGCTTGAGCGAACGGCCGAAGCGATAAGCGGTCATGCGATGGCGATCATTTGGGTGTCGTGCGGGCGCGATGCGCGAGGGCGTCAGAGACGATGGCTGAGATCGCCGGCGAGGAAGGCATGGGCGAGGCTGGATTTGCGCGAAAAGCCGATCGTCTGGAAGCGTTCGCCCATCTCGCCGGGCAGCGTGAGCTTCTTCGCCTGCTGGCGCAGCGCGTAGCGCGCGGCCTCGTCGACGGCGGCGCGCTCGCGATCCTGCAGGCGCTGCTCCAGGCCATTGCCAATCAGGAAGCTCGCCTGCGAACAGTAGCCGGCAAAGTCGAAACCGGCGCTGGTGCCCGCCTCCGCCAGCGCGGTGAAATCGACCGACACGGTGACGTCCTGCAATCCCACCCGCGCGAACACGTCGTCGGCGAGGCGATGACGATGGAACGCGCGCAGGGTGCCATCGACACGGCGTGGATCGTAGTACTCGCGACGCGGATAACCGTAGTCGATGAACAGCACGGCCCCCGCTTCGAGGCCGCCGACCACCGCCTGCACCCAGTACGGCAGTTGCGGCAGGACTTCCGAGCGATAGCCGTCCTTGAACGGTCGCTCGCACTGGCGTTCGACATGGCGCACGGCCGCGGCCAGCAGCGCATCGGCGGGACGATCCTGGCGCACGAAACCGCGCTCGGCATCGAGCGCGACGTGCTCTTCGAAGATATCCCCGTCGATGATCGCGAACCGCGATGTCGGCAGGGCATCGATGACTTCGTTCGCGAACACCACGCCGTTCCAGCGCGCGTTCATCGGGCTCTGCAGCCACTCCACCCGGGCGAAAATCTCCGGCGCCAGACGTTCGCGCAGCCGCGATTGCTGGCGCTGGCGAAGGTCTGCGCTCGGCTCGAGGATGGCGTAGCGCGCCGGCAACGTGCCCTGCGCGACCATGCGCTCGATCGCGGCCTCGGCGAACGCGCCGGTACCGCCGCCGATTTCCATGAACACCGCGTCATCGCCGAGCGGCGCGAGCACCGGCGCGAGCGCATCGGCCACGCATTCGGCGAACAGCGGGCCCAGTTCCGGCGAGGTGACGAAATCGCCGCCTTCGCCGAGCTTGGTGGCGCCGGCGCTGTAATAACCCAACCCCGGCGCATACAGCGCCAGCTCCATGAAACGCCAGAAGGGCAGCGCGCCGCCGTTGCTCGCGATCTGGTCACGGATCAGGGCCGCCAATCGTGCGCTGTGGGCTTGTGCGTCCGGTTCCAGATCGTCGTCGTGGGACATGCGGCAGCTCCGTTGCGGGGCCGCACAGAATAACGAATCCGCGGGAACGCCGGGCCTATTTTCCGCGTCTTCCTCGTGCATCTTCCTCGCGCATGTTCTTTCGCGCGAACCACCAGAAGTATCCGCCCATCACGATCATGAAGGCGATGCCGCCGAGGGTCATCCAACCCACGGGCTTGGTGAAGAGTTCCGAGACGATCGGGTGCATGGTGCCGCTCCGCAATAAACTGGCGCCAGCATGCGCCGCGCGCCGGGATGCGGCTTGATTATGGTCAAATGATCCCGCAACGACCTCCGGACCCCGCCATGCCCGCTTCCCGCCCCGTCGCCCTGATCACCGGCGCCGCCCGTCGGCTCGGCGCCGCCATCGCCCGCCGACTGCATGCGGCCGGCTACGACCTCGCCCTGCACTATCGGCGGTCCGCAGACGAGATGGCGGCGCTGGCCGCAGCGCTCGACGCCGAACGGCCGGGCAGCGTGATCGCCCTTTCCGCGGAACTGGCCGAGTACGACCGTCTGCCGGAGCTGGTGGCGAATACGGTGGGGCGATTCGGCCGCCTCGACGCGCTGGTCAACAACGCTTCGGCCTTTTCGCCGACGCCGCTGGGCACGATCACGCCCGCCGACTGGGACGCGCAGTTCCTGATCAACGCCCGCGCGCCGCTGATCCTGGCGCAGGCCGCCGCGCCGCATCTGCAGGCCGCGCGCGGTGGCATCGTGAATCTGGTCGACATCTACGCCGAGCGCCCGCTGCGCGATCACGTCGTGTATTGCATGAGCAAGGCCGCGCTGCTCGCCGGCACCCGCGCGCTGGCGCTGGAACTCGCGCCGCAGGTCCGCGTCAACGCGATCGCCCCCGGCGCGATCCTGTGGCCCGAAGAAGGCAAGCCCGAAGCGGCGAAGGCCGCGCTGCTGGCGAAGACGCCGCTGGGCCGGATCGGCAGCGAAGCGGAAATCGCGGAAGCCGCACGCTGGCTGCTGCAGGACGCGACCTACACCACCGGACAGGTCGTGCGCGTGGACGGTGGTCGGCTGTTGGACGGCTGATGCCGGACTGACGGATGCAGCGACGGATCCGCCCGGCACCGACCGGACGGATCGCCTTGCGCATCGCATCTCAGCGCTTCGGCGCGAACGCCGATTCAAGCGCCATGCCGCGGAATTCCGCCGGCGCCTCGTGCGACACCGCATAGCGGTAGAGCGCCGCCGAATAGATGCCGCTCAGCGCCGACTGGGTGACGCCCAGCACCAGCACGCCGATCACGAACAGCACGGCCACCACGATCGCGGCCGTCACCGACGCCTGCCACGCGAGGAAGGTCGCGGCGATGCCCAGCAGCACGACCATGGTCGTGATCAGGCCGAACGCGGCGCCGATGCCGACGTTGCCGATGGCGTTCTCGCCCCAGGTCTTTTTCAGCAGCGCCACGCTTTCCTTCAGCGCATCGACCGGGCCGATATCGCGGTTCACCAGCACCGGCACGACCAGGAACGTCGCCAGGGTCCAGGCCATGCCCAGACCGCTGCCGATCAATCGCACGATGATGTTGTTGTCGCGATTCTTGAGCGCCTGCAGCAGCACGCCGACGGTGGCCGCGATGGCCGCGTAACCGAGGATCGCCGGCAGGCGCGCCTTCGCGGCGCGGATGCCGTCGGAGAAGGTCGGATCGCCGCCTTCCAGCCGGATGGTCGCGGCGGCCACCAGCGCGCTGTTGAAGAACACGATCACGCTGTACTGGCAGAAATAGAAAACGAAACCGAAGATCGCCGCGAGCGCCTGCGATTCGCCCGCGAACAGCTTCAGCGTGAAGGCCGGCAGCGCGAACGTCGCCAGCACCACCAGCGTGGCCAGCGAGGACAGGATCGGGAACAGCATCAGCTCCTTGTCGGCGCGCAGCACCGACGCGCTCGCCTTGACCAGCCCCCAACTCCGCGAGAATTTCTCGAACATCGCCTGCGCCCTCCCCGGACACGGTGTGTGGAGCGGTCATCGTGAAACGCGCGCGCCGCCGCCGCAAGCGCTGGAAGTCACCCGCCGCGGGTGAGGAACGTCATCCCGCGGTCGTCATGCAGCGGCCGTCATGCGCGCTGACTCAGAACCCGCCTACGGATCGAACGCATGCGCGAAAGGCACGTCGCGCTCGGGCGAGGCGGCCCACAGCGCCGCCAGCGTGCGTCCGCTGCGCGGATCGACGAGAGCCGGCGCGATCTCCGCCAGCGGCATCAACACGAACGCATGCTTCAACTCGTCGCGCGGCAACTGCAGATGCCCGGGACCTTCCAGCACGAGGGCGTCGTAGAACACGATGTCGATGTCGAGCGGGCGGTTGCCGAAACGCGGCCCACTGCGGTCGCGGCCGTGCGCGTCTTCCAGCGCATGCAGCCAGTCGTTGAGCGCGAACGGATCCAGATCGCTGTCGATCGCGGCCGCGGCGTTGAGGAAATCCGGACCGTCGAAGCCGACCGCGGGAAACCGATACACCGCCGACGCGACGACGCGGCCGAAACGTTCGCGCAGCGCGGCGAAGGCCGAACGCAGGTTGTCCTCCGGCGCGAGGTTGCTGCCGAGACTCAGATACGCCTTGCCCATGTCGATCGGAATCCCTTACGCGCGGCTGCGTTCGATCATCACGCCGACCGCACGCGCGCCGCGCACCGCGCCGGGCTTGCTCAGCTTCAGGCGCACGTGCGAGACGGCGAATTCGGCGAGGATGATCTCCGCACAGCGCTCCGCCAGCGTTTCGACCAGCCCGAACGAGGACTGCGACACGTATTCGATCAGCCGCTTGCTGACCGCCTTGTAATCCAGGGTGTCTGCGATGTCGTCGGTGGCCGCGGGCCGGCGATTGTCGAACGCCATCTCGATGTCGAACTGCAGCGGCTGGCGGATGCGCCGCTCCCAATCGTAAATGCCGATCAGCGTCTCGATCTCGAGCGCTTCGATGAAGACTTTGTCCATGGTTCGGTCAACCGCAGGATGGTGGATCGCGACATTGTAGGTCGGGCCAAGGCCCGGCCTACGCGTCGCCTGCAGGCAGCACATCCGGCAGGATCGCCATGTCCCAGCGCGGCACGACCCGCACCGACGCATCGCTGCGCTGCCCGGCCCGCAGGCGCAGCGCACCGGCGAAGGCGATCATCGCGCCGTTGTCGGTGCACAGTTCCGGACGCGGGAAGCAGACCCGGCCGCCGCGCTTCGACGCCATCGCGTGCAGCGTCTCGCGCAGGCGCCGGTTGGCGCCGACGCCGCCGGCGACCACCAGCGTCTTCGACCCCGCCGCCTCCAGCGCGCGTTCGCATTTGATCGCCAGCGTGTCCACCACCGCATCCTCGAAACTGCGGGCGATGTCGGCACGGGTGGCGTCGGACTGGTCCGAATCGCGCCAGGCCAGCAGCACCTGGGTCTTCAGACCGCTGAAGCTGAAATCCAGCCCCGGGCGGTCGGTCATCGGCCGCGGAAATTTGAACCGCCCCGGCCTACCGGTCTGCGCCAGCGCCGCCAACTGCGGGCCGCCCGGGTACGGCAGCCCCATCAACTTGGCGCTCTTGTCGAAGGCCTCGCCGGCGGCATCGTCGAGGGTGTCGCCGAGCAATCGGTAACGGCCGATGGCGTCCACCGCCACCAATTGGCTGTGGCCGCCGGAGACCAGCAGGGCCACGAACGGGGGCGCAGGCGGGTCGTCTTCCATCAGCGGCGCCAGGAGATGACCCTCCATGTGATGCACGCCGATCGCCGGCAGATCCAGCGCCCAGGCCAGCGCACGGGCGACACCGGCGCCGACCAGCAGCGCGCCGACGAGACCGGGACCGGCGGTATAGGCCACGCCGCCGAGATCGCGAACGCTCAGCCCGGCCTCGGCCAGGGTCTGGCGGATCAGCGGCAACAGCTTGCGGACGTGGTCGCGGCTGGCCAGCTCGGGCACCACCCCGCCGTACTCGGCGTGCAGCGCGATCTGGCTGTACACCGCATGCGCACGCAGGCCCGCAGCACCGGGACGAGCCGTGTCGTAGACGGCCACGCCGGTCTCGTCGCAGCTGGTTTCGATGCCGAGAACGTTCACGGAAGCGGGATATGGGTGACGGAATGAGCGCGCAAGCCGCATAGCTTACCCTGCCCGTGCTTCGCGGGCCGTCCGCGGCTTGCCCCGCGGGGCGGGGGTCGCTATCATGCGCGGCTCGCCCGGACGGACCGGGTGGTGCGAGTCCCTTCGCCAGAGCCCGGCCGGACGGCCGGCTTCCCAAAAAGCCCGAGATCCCTATGCCCAGCGTCAAAGTCCGCGAAAACGAGCCGTTCGAGTTTGCCCTGCGTCGCTTCAAGCGCACCTGCGAAAAGGCCGGCGTTCTGGCCGAAGTCCGCAAGCGCGAGTTCTACGAAAAGCCGACCCAGGAGCGCAAGCGCAAGGCGGCCGCCGCGGTGAAGCGCCAGTCGCGTCGCACTTCGCGCGACGCCACCAAGCGTCAGCGCCTGTACTGAACCCCAGTACGCCCGATTCCTGACGCGGCCCACCGGTCGCGGCCCACAGCGAATCCCGAAGCCGGCCGCGCCCTGCGCAGCCGGCTTTTTGTGTTTTCCGTTTTCTGCAGAACGCTTTCCCGATATCACCCATCCGGTCCGCAGCAGCGGGCCGCGCACCCCGGAGCGACACCATGAGCCTCAAGCAGCGCCTGACCGACGACATGAAGACCGCGATGAAGGCCGGCGAAAAAGAGCGTCTCGGCACCATCCGCCTGATCAACGCCGCGATCAAACAGAAAGAAGTCGACGAGCGCGTCGAGATGGACGACGCCCGCGTGCTGGCCGTGCTGGAGAAGATGGTCAAGCAGCGCAAGGACTCGATCGAACAGTACGACAAGGCCGGCCGCGACGATCTGGCCGCGGTCGAGCGCGCCGAAATGGCGATCATCGCGGAATACCTGCCGGCGAAGATGGGCGAAGCCGAGATCAAGGCCGCGATCGAGGCTGCGGTGGTCGAGACCGGCGCGTCGGGTCCGGCCGACATGGGCAAGCTGATGGGCGTGCTCAAACCGCGCCTGGCCGGCCAGGCGGACATGGGCGAAGTCTCGAAGCTGATCAAACAGCGCCTCGCCGGCTGAGCATCGCAACGATGACCGCCGATCCGCCCGTCATCCTCATCCGCCCGGCGGTCCGCGAGGATGCCGGGCGGATCCTCGCCTTCATCCGCGAACTGGCCGAATACGAAAAGCTCGCCCACGAAGCGGTCGCAGATGAAGCCGGACTCGCCGCACATCTCTTCGGCGAACGCCCCTATGCCGAAGCGCTGATCGCCGAAGTCGACGGCGAGCCCGCCGGCTTCGCGCTGTTCTTCCACAACTTTTCGACCTTCCTCGGCAAGCCGGGGCTGTATCTGGAAGATCTGTTCGTGCGCCCGGCGTTCCGCGGTCTCGGCCTGGGCAAACGCCTGATGATGCGGCTCGCGCGGATCGCGCTGGAGCGCGACTGCGGCCGCTTCGAATGGTCGGTGCTGGATTGGAACACGCCGGCCATTGATTTCTACCGCAGCCTCGGCGCGACCGGCATGGACGAATGGACCGTGCAGCGCGTCGACGGCGAGGCGCTGAAGGCGCTGGCATCGCAGGATCGCGGATCCTGATGGTTTCCCGCGGCCCATCCCGGGCCGTCGTTGCAGGAGGTGTCACATGAAACGCAAACCCTTCCATGACCCGTGCTTTCGAGGTCACCAGTAAGCGCCGCAAGGGTTTCCCGTCCGAAACCCGGGTGAAACGCGGCCGCCGCTTCGTGAACGGCGAGAAGGAACTCGTCGAGAAACTGGGGCGCAACGATCCCTGTCCGTGCGGCTCGACCCGGAGGTTCAAGGCGTTGCTGCCTTCGCAGCGGGCGTCATGAAGGCTCCGAACGCGATCACTATTTCAGGGATTGATCCCGTCCGCAGTCCGCATCCGCAGCCCCCGGCCGACGCCGGGGGCTGCGTTTCGATGGCATCCTAGACACCATGGCCCGCATCCCCGACGCTTTCATCGACGACCTGCTCGCGCGCACCGACATCGTCGAGCTGATCGGGTCGCGCGTGCCGTTGAAGCGCCAGGGCCGCGAGTACTCCGCGCGCTGCCCGTTCCACGACGAGCGCTCGCCGTCGTTCACGGTATCACCGATCAAGCAGTTCTATCACTGCTTCGGCTGCGGCGCGCACGGTACCGCGATCAGTTTCCTGATGAACTACGACCGCCTCGAATTCCTCGACGCGGTGGACGAGCTGGCCAAGCGCGTCGGCATGGAGATCCCGCGCGACACCCGGCAGCGCAACGTCAATCCGGACAGCGTCGACCAGTACGCCGCGCTGGAAGCGGCGAACACGTTCTTCCAGCGTCAGCTCGCGGCGACGCCGAAAGCGTTGGCGTACTTCGAGGGCCGCGGCGTGAGCGCCGAGATCCGCGCGCAGTTCGGGCTGGGTTACGCGCCCGATGGCTTCTCGGCGCTGCGCGATGCGCTCGGCACCGACGAGCGCCGGATGAAACTGCTGGAACGCGTCGGCCTGTTCTCGAAGAACGACAAGGGCCACGTCTACGACAAGTTCCGCGATCGGGTGATGTTCCCGATTCACGACCGCCGCGGGCGCACGATCGCGTTCGGCGGCCGCGTGCTGCAGAAGGACGACGGTCCGAAATATCTCAACTCGCCGGAGACCGCGCTGTTCCACAAGGGGCGCGAACTCTACGGCCTGTGGCAGGTGCGGCAGGCGAATTCGAAGATCGACCGTCTGATCGTGGTCGAAGGCTACATGGACGTGATCGCGTTGTTCCAGCACGGCGTCGCGCAGGCGGTGGCGACCCTGGGCACCGCGACCACGCCCGATCACGCAGAGTTGCTGTTCCGCAACGCGCCCGACGTGTTTTTCTGTTTCGACGGCGACGCCGCCGGGCGCCGCGCCGCAGGCAAGGCGATGGAATCGGTGTTGCCGCGGATGAAGGACGGGCGCCAGGCGTTCTTCCTGTTTCTGCCCGATGGCGAAGATCCCGACACGCTGGTGCGCAGCGAAGGCCGCGAAGGCTTCGATGCGCGCCTGCGCGAAGCCACGCCGCTGTCGACGTTCTTCTTCGACGAACTGGCGAAGGACGTGAACCTCGGCACGCTCGACGGCAAAGCGCGACTCGCGGAACGCGCGAAACCGCTGCTCGCGCAGATTCCCGACGGCGCTTTCGGCGACCTGATGCGCCAGCGCCTGACCGAACTGACCGGCGTCGGCGCGCGCGGCAACGCGCCGTCGTCCGCGCAGATATCGCGCCCGCGTCCGCAGCCGGCGCAGGCCCAGAAACGCAGCCTGGTGCGCGGTGCGATCGCGCTGCTGTTGCAGCGTCCCGCGCTGGCGCTGGATCTCGCGCCGCCCGACGGTTTCAGCGCGCTGCGTCAGCCCGGCATTCCGCTGCTGGCCGAACTGGTGTCGCTGGTGCGCGAACGCCCGGAGATCACCACCGGCGGCGTGCTCGAACATTTCGCGGAGCGCGAGGAACTCGCGGCGCTGCAGAAACTCGCGTCGCAGGACATGCCGGGCGAAGAAGCGAAGTGGCAGGAGGAATTCCTCGATGCCATGGCCCAGCTCGAACAGCAGACCGTTCGGCAGCGCATCGACGAACTGCAAGCGAAGCAGCGCGAGATCGGCCTCGACGACGGGGACAAGGCGGAGCTTCGCGCGCTGCTACAGAGCAAATTGCAGACGACGCGCTGACCGCGGACGCAGCCATCCCGGGTTCGGCTGGGCACCACGATCAGCTGCGCACCGGTGATGTCGTTTCCGCCCGCGCATGCGCCACGGCCATCAGCGCCAGGAGATGCATCAGGGACTCGCGCGATTCGATCAGGAACCCCCGCGTCAACCGCGCCCGGTGCCGCCGCGCGTCGTGCTCGATGGCGCCCAGCCGTTCCGCGCCGTTGACGACGTTGCGGACGTGCGACTTCGAGATGCCCAGCATCTGCGCGATGGCGGCGCTGCCCATGACGAACCATTGCGGCTCGTGAACGGAAGCACCGGTCTCCAGCGAGCGAATGCAATGCGCGCGGAGATACGCATAGGCGATGCGCAGGCCGCATTCGTGGCGTTCGAACCATTGCCATCGGGCGAAACGTTCCCGGCACGCCTGCAGCCCATCGATCACGGACGCCGATTCGCGCACATAGCGCTCAAAATATGCGGAATCCTCGCACAATCGTCGTGCGCAGCCTTCGGGCATCAGGCCCAGCGCTTCGGCAAGCAGGAAATGGTGCCGCAACCAATCGCGCAATCCCTGGACGACGCGGTCCCCGGGCACGAGAAAGCGCTGTCGTCGATCGTGCGGATCGGATTCGGCGGACACGAGGCGGGCCACTTTCGCGATGCCGACGAACGCGGCGAGCGTCCGCCCGCAGCCGGTTTTCGCCTGCAGCGAAGCGAGCGTCGGACGCGGCCCGGCGCCGGCCTTCCAGTCGAAATGGGCGATCACCAGCCAACCCATCGCATGCGACTGGAACACGCGCGCGAAAATCTTGTTGATCAACCGCTCGCCGACGAACAGGCGCAACACGTGGTCGGTATGGCGCAGGAGCACGGTAGCGTAGATGTCGTCGCCCGCGTCCTCGATGACGGAAGGTCCGACAGGATGGGATGCATGCAACATTTGGACTTGTCGCTCCGTGCGGATTCTTCGAGTATTCCGGGCGGCGCGGCGGAATCCGGAATGTCCTCGCGGCGCGATCACGCGAAACGCTTTCGATGCGCGTCCGCACAATCCCGCGGGCTCGGATCTGCGCACCCGGTCCCGCGAAACGCGCATCGACGAAGGGCACAAGCGCACGGTCGGACCGATCGCAGTGGACCACAGACCGGAAAGCCGGACAAGGAGAAAACCATGAAACATCCCGAGCACAGATCGATCGAACACGACAAGCGCGAGCGCAACGAGGTCGAGCTGGAAGAGATGAAGTCCGACCTGATGCGCCACATGAAGAAGGCGCTCAAGTTGTCGGAGAAAGACGTTGTCGCCATGGGCAACGAGATCGAGCGCATTTCCGGGAAGATGGAAGCGCTGGAAAGAAAGGTCCTGCTGATCGAATGGATCGACGCCAAGGATTTGACGATACTGAACCTGCGCGAGGGCGAGGGCGGCACACTGAATGTGTTGCGCGACGCGAGAACCAGGGCGGTCAAGGAGATCAACGCGAAGAACAAGGAAGCGGCGCTGCAGACGAGGATGGCGATCGTCAGTGCCTTCTTCGGCATCGTCGTGGGTGCGGCCTCGCTCGTATGGAACATCATCAACGCCCTGTATGCACCCAAAGCGCAGTCCCTCGCCGCCACGGCGGGAAGCCCGGAAGACGTGATCCGAAGCCGGATCGAAGAATGGAGGAACCTGTCGGACGATGCCTTCTGGATCTTCGTTTCGGCGCACGTGGAGCGAAGGAACCTGTCGCTGCAGGGTCAGCTGATCGTGTCTCTGCTCCTGCGGCAGCCCGCGATCGCGCGCCCGACCGATCTGCAATGGGCGCCGGGCGCGATTCGCGAGGCGATGGATGCGCTGCACCGGGCGTTCCGCGCATCGACGACCGTTCCGCGTTCGGCGGGTCTCTACACGGCAGTGAGCGGCATGACCGGCCGCTTCATCGCGCCCGGCGACAGCGCGCCCATCATGGCCGCCATCCCCCGACCGCTGGCCGCTGATCTGATCGCCCATGTGCTCACCGAGCTGCTCGACAGCGACGAACCGCTCTTTACCTAGGACAAGCCCACATGTCATCGAAGGATGCCGAGCTCGTCGACGATGCGTTGACCCTGCTCGAGTACGCGAGTTTCATGATTCCCGACGTGGGCGCGCTCGTCGCCGGCGTGATCAGCGTCATCCATTCCGCCGTGCGCGGCGCGCCGCGGCCTTCCGACGGAGAAGCAGTCGCGGACATGATCCGGGAAGCGATGGCGGAGCACTTCAGCGAGGAACTCGCCGTATTCCTGCGCGACGAACACGACGATTACTTCGATGCGCTGCATCATCTGGACGATCGGGGGACGCGCGGCGACAACGCCGAGGATCTGTTCCGTTCGCGGGTGAGGGCGATGGTCGCGCCCGGGTCCTCGTTCATGCGCGCGGTGGCGTCGCTCACCGCACGGGACATGCAGCGCCGCGACTTCCTGGCCTGGCAATGGGCCATGAGTTTCGAACTGCTGGTGCTGCAGCAGGCCCTGCTGCTCGACGCCGAGACATCGGAGCCCAAGGCCAGCGCGTATCTGCCCATGGTGATGACCCGTCTGCACAAGAGCGCGCTGCATGCGACCGGGGTGCTGGACGCGCTCGATCGCGAGATTCTCGCAAGGAAAGCCCGATTCTCCGAGTTGCGCGAGGTCACCACGTCGTTCCCGTTCCCGGTGACCCATTACGACTTCGACGACGGCCAGGAACGGATCGAATTCGGCAGCGCGGTGAGCCGCGAGGAGGCCGAGCGGCGGCGGCGGCAGGCGATGGACGCGGCCGAGCTGCGCATCTGGCAATCGTATTTCGGCGAGGGCGACATCGACGCGCAGCATCGCAGTCGCTCCGGCGTCGAACGATGGATCGCCAATCTCTGCGATCTGCGCGACCAGCGGATCCGGGCGTTCATTGTCCGCGACGACGACGGCGACCCCGCGCCGCCCCTGCTGACATCGGTCCCGTTGCCGTCCCCGCTGGACGATGGCCTCGTGCGCACGCAGAACGTCGCGATCGCATCGCTCACGCAGGATGCGACGACGCATTCGGTCATCCAGTGGATCGGCCCATCCGACAACCATTGGGTCGAATTCCGGCTGCCGGCGGACCGACTCGTTCACGATCACATCGCGATCGAACTCGTCCACAACAACGCCGATCCGTTCCGGATCGCGACACTGAGCATGCTCAGCGCCGGATCGACCGTGCATGCGCTGCCGATCGTGTTCCCGCGAACGGGATCCTGGGGCGCCGAGTCGTTGGGTTCCCGGTTCATGCCGGTCCAACTCCCCGATGATCGCCAGGATCTCGTGCTCAGGCTGCAGGGCTCGCCGTGGGGGCCGGACCTCCATGGCTTCCGGATCCATCCGCTGGTGGGATATGCCGGAGCCACCGATCTGCTCGGTGGAGCGGACTGACGGTCGCGCTCAGCCCCATACGTCCCCGAACACCCGCGCGAAATTCCCGCCGAGGATCTTGTCGATGCGCGCATCGGAATGGCCGCGCTTCGACAGCAGCAACGCGAGTTTGTCGAAGCGGTCGGCGGTGTTGAGATCGGGAATGAAGGTGTAGAGATCCGGCGGGCGTCCGCGTTCGAACACGCCGTCCTCGACCGCGGCGGCGACCCATTCGCGGTTGTCCTTCTCGAACGCCGGCGTGCGTTCGATCGGGGCGACGCCGGCATCGGTGCCGATGCCGACGTGGTCTTCGCCGCAGACCTTGACCGCGTGTTCGATGTGGCGGATCACGTCCTCGGCCATCGGCTGGGTGTCGGTGCGCAGATACGGCCAGAAGATGATGCCGGCGACGCCGCCCTTCTCCGCCAGCGCACGCAGCGTCGCATCGTCGGTGTTGCGCGGCAGATCGGCGAGCGCGCGGCAGCCGGTGTGGCTGATCAGCGGCGGTGCGGTGGATGCGGCGATGCCTTCGGCCATGGTGCGCGCGGAACCGTGGGCGACATCGACCACGATCTTCTTGGCGTTGAGGCGTTCGACGATCTGGCGGCCGAAGTTGCTGAGCCCGGCGTTGCCGGGCTCCATGCAACCGTCGCCGACGAGATTGCGACGGTTGTGGGTGAGCTGGATCACGCGAACACCGAGCGTGCGGAACAGTGCGACGCGATCGGGATCTTCGCCCAGCGATTCGGTGCCCTGAAAGGTGTAGATCAGGCCGAGCCTGCGTTCGCGCCGCGCGCGCTCGAGATCCGCCGCGGTGCGCACCGCCAGCAGATGTTGCGGATGCCGGGCGACGATCGCGTCCCATTTCGCGAGCGTGGCTCTGGTTTTCTCGAACGCCGCATCGTCCAGCCAGAAACGGCCCGAGGGCGCGACGGTCAACACCGCCGCGGTCAGCCCCGAGGCGCGGATCGCATCAAGCTCCGCGCGTGTGGCGGCGGCATCGTCCTCGAACCACAGCAGACCGGTGCCGCCGGCGCCATCGATCGAGACGGCGTCGCGATACGGCGGCCACGCCGGCACATCCCGCCGCGCGCGCGGGGCCCCGAACGCGGCCGTCGGCGCCAGCCCCAGGGCCAGCGCAGACAGGCCCAGTCGTTTGATCGCATCGCGACGGTCGCCCATCCGTATCTCCTCATGTTCGCGTCGATCGCGGCCACATCCTTACCGGCTCGCGAGCCTGCCACGCAGCCTTGTATCACGCGACGGATCCGGATGCGGCGCTCAGGTCCGGAACACCGGCGCGAAACCGCCTCCCGGGGTGCGGAAATTGGTGGTCTGCCCGCGATACAGGCGGGCCGCGACCAGCAGGGGCTCGCCTGCGTAGGCGTACATCCGCAGATCGGTCTTCAGCGGCACGCGCGCGCCGTCGATCTTCACCGGGCGTTCTCCAGGAATCACGATCTCCTGCGCCACGTAATCGCCGGCGACGATGCTCGACCAGACGCTGCGGGTCAGTTTGTCGCCGCGATAGGTCGCCTTGCTGCCGTAGCCGCACGCGGGCTTGAAGAACAGGGCTCTGCGCGCCGCCCACAGGGCTTCGGCGTTGTCCGCGCACACCACGACCGTGCGCGGGACACCGCGCTGCAGACGCGCGACGACCTGCTCGTCCGCGCCGAAGGCGCGCAGACGCGCGGGATCGGACAGCAGCACGAGATTGCGCTTGTCCGCGAGCAGCGCATGCGCGTGCGGATGCGGCGTCACGACCACGGCGCCATCGCGATAGGCCTCGCGCAGGGCGACGTGAGCCGGGTCCGCGAGCGCGAAGTCGACCAGGCGGTTGTAAACCAGATCGATCGGCGCACCGTCCGCATACAGACGACCGTCGGCGTAGACCAGCGTCGATGCATCGGCGATCACGGTATCGATGCCGTGACGACGGAGCATGCAGGCGGCCAGCCGCATGTCGGGAAAAAGATATTGGCCCGACGGATCCATATCCACGATGGCGATCCGCGTCAGCGGCGCCACTCCGCGCTGCAGCGCCCATTCGTGGCGAAACATCGCGACGAGCGCCGTCTCGGGATCGCCATCGACGGCCGGCACCATCGCCGGCTCGCACATCGCGCAGCAGGCGCGCTGCGCCGCGAGCAATCGGGCGTTGAGGAAGGCGCCGCCTGCGTTGGTGTTCACTTCGATCAGCCTGGGACCATCGCTGGCGAGATGGAAGTCGTAACCCATCAGCGCGCCGAGCGGACCGGGCGCGACCCGGGCGATTTCCGGCGCATCCGCGAGGACCGCCTCGCGATAGGCGGGCAGCGCGGCGACGGCATCGATGGCGCGCACGATCGCGGCCATGCCGTCGATTTCGGCGCCGGGCACGAACAGGGCGACATCGGAAAACAGATTGCCCGGCCCGGCGCCCGCCGTGGCGATCGCCTCGGCGTCCTGCAGATCCCCGGCGAGCGCGAGCCGCAGCGCGTCGCGATCGAGCTGGATGCATTCGGCGCCGTCGTCGAGCCCCGCCGCCATCGCGGCCGGATCGCAAACCGCCGAGGGTCGCGTTTCGATGATCGCCATGCGGGGCCCCGGGGACGGATTGCGGAATTCACGATTTCTGGTCGCCATCGACGTTTTCAAGCGCGGTCGCGAAAGAGCATGACTTCCGGCCAAAGTGCGGTGTCCCGGCAGCGGCTATGCTCGAACGCTGTCCACTGCCGGGAATTCGCCATGTTGCGCCGCCACACGCTCGCCGCCGCCCTGCTCGGCTTCGCCTGTACCCTGCCCGCGCTCGCCCAGACCTCCGCGGCCGACGCGGCCGCCGGCAAACGCGAGAACGTGTCCCGCGAAGAGCAGGGCAATCGCATCAGCGAAAACATTCCTCCGATCCCGCCCGAGCTGCTCGACCGGCTCAACCGTTATCAGAACACCCGTGGCGCGGGCGTGGCCGGCTGGACGAAGAGCGGTTGCCTGCTGATCGGCACGCGCTTCGCCGAAACCAACCAGGTCCATCGCGTCTGCCAACCGATGGGCATGCGCGAGCAGCTGACGTTCTATTCCGAACCGATCGGCGGCGTCTCTCCCGCGCCGCTGGCGTCGTCGCTGGACGGCTTCGTCTTCTCGAAGGACAAGGGCGGCGACGAATTCTCGCAGTTGTACTGGTTCGACCACGCGACGCGCGATGCGCGCCTGCTCACCGACGGCAAGCGTACGCAGAACTCCGGCGCGCTGTTCTCGCACGACGGCAAGCTGATCGCCTATCGCAGCACCGCGCGCAACGGCACCGACACCGACGTGTGGGTGCGCGATGTCGCCACCGGACAGACCAGACCCGTGGTGACCGCCGGCGGCAGTTGGATCGCGATGGATTTCTCGCCGGACAACAAGACGCTGCTGGTGATGAAGGGCGTGTCGGCGGCGGAGTCGTATCCCGGCGAAGTGAACCTGGAGACCGGCGCGCTGAAGATGTTCCCGGTCGACGGCGGCAAGGCGTCGTTCGGGCGTTTCGCCTACGGACACGACGGCAAGTCGGTGTATTTCGTCTCCGACGAACCGCTGGACGGCGTGGCGCAGGAATTCAAGACACTGCGCCATCACGACCCGGCGACCGGCAAGCTGACCGTGATCAGCAAGGGCATCGCCTGGGACGTGGAAGGTTTCTCGCTGTCCGACGACCGTCGCCACCTGGCCTACGTCACCAACGAAGACGGCATCAGCCGGCTGCGCGTGCTCGCGCTGCCGTCGCATCGCGAATTGAAGCTGCCGGCGCTGCCGGTGGGCGTGTTCGGCGCCGGCGACTTTTCGGCCGACGGCAACCGCCTCGCGCTGAGCATCAACAGCGCGACCTCGCCCAGCGACGTGTTCGTGATCGATCTGCCGAAGGCGACGATGACGCGCTGGACGCAGAGCGAAGTCGGCGGCCTCGACGCTTCGAAGTTCGTCGCGCCGACGCTGATCCGCTATCCGACCTTCGACAGTGTCGACGGCAGGCCTCGCACCATCCCGGCGTTCTACTACCGGCCCGCGAACGTGGCGGCGGGCCGCAAGCTGCCGGTCGTGATCAACATCCACGGCGGTCCCGAAGGCCAGTCGCTGCCGACCTTCAACCCCAACGCGCAGTTCATGGCGAACGAACTCGGCGTGGCGATGTTGGTGCCGAACGTGCGCGGGTCCACCGGTTACGGCAAGACGTATCTGTCGCTGGACAACGCGGAGAAACGCGAAGACTCGGTGAAGGACATCGGCGCCCTGCTCGACTGGATCGCGCAGCAGCCCGAGCTCGACGCCTCGCGCGTCGGCGTGGTCGGCGGCAGCTACGGCGGCTACATGGTGCTGGCGTCGCTGGTGCATTACAGCGATCGCATCCGCGCCGGCATCGACGTGGTCGGCATCTCGCACTTCGGCACCTTCCTGAAGAACACCGAGAGCTATCGCCGCGACCTGCGCCGCGTCGAATACGGCGACGAGCGCGATCCGAAGATGGCGGAGATCTTCGAGCGGATCTCGCCGCTCAACAACGCCGATAAAATCCGGGCCAAGCTGTTCGTCGCCCAGGGTCGCAACGATCCGCGCGTGCCGTACACCGAAGCCGAGCAGATCGTGAAGGCGGTGCGCGCCAACGGCCAACCGGTGTGGTACCTGCTGTTCGCCGACGAAGGCCACGGCTTCCGCAAGAAGAGCAACAGCGACTACTTCAGCGCGGCGAGCGTCCTGTTCTGGCAGCAGAATCTGCTCAATCCCGAGCCCTGAACGACACGGGCGATTCATTGCGCCGCCCGCGCAGCGACGGATGCATCTCCGAAACAGAACGGCCGCCCTCACCGGCGGCCGTTTCGCATTGCGCGGGAGACGCGGCTGCGATTCAGGCTCCGGGCCACAATCCCCGGATCGCGGCGATACCCTGCGCCCCATGGTTGCGCGCATGCGCGACATGCGCGGGCGTCATGCCTCCGAGCGCGTAGATCGGCAGCGCCACCTGCTCGCGCAGTTCGACGAACCGCTCCCAGCCGATACCGGGCGCCCCCGGATGCGATGCCGTCGGAAGTACCGGACCGAGCACGGCGGCATCGCAGCCGAGAGCCTGCGCGAGCCGCAGCTCGTCGAGATCGTGACAGGACGCGATCACGCGCTGCGCGTTCGGCAACGGACGCGACGACAGTGTGCGCAGTTGGGTCGCGCGCAGATGCACGCCCACACCGAGCGCCGACGCCATCGCCACATCGCCGTTGATCAGCGCTTCGGCATCGGCGTCCTGCAGAACCGCAAGTGCCCGCTCCACCAGCGCGCGCCAGCGCGACGGATCGCTCGCGGCCAGCGCGGGCGCGCGCAGTTGCACGCGACGCACGCCGCTCTCCAGCGCGGCCCGCAGCGACGCCAGCCAGCGCGCATCGTCTCCGGCTCTGGATTCGGGTTCGGGGGTGATCAGATAACGATCGGTGTCCTGCAGCGCCGCGACCACCGGGCGGTCGGCGTCGGGCATCGCATAGCTCGCGAGTTTGTGCGGCGGCACCCACGCCAACGCCTGGCCATCGAGTCCTTTCACGGTGCCGGCCCAGGATTCGATGCGGCGCACGTCCAGTCGCAGGCGCTTGTGCGGATATTGCTGCGGCACCGCGATCACCGCGTCGCCGACGCGCGCCTCGATCCCGAGTTCCTCGCGCAGTTCGCGCACCAGCGCCGCTTCGGGCGTCTCGCCCGGCTCGACCTTGCCGCCGGGAAATTCCCACAGCCCGGCGAGGTCGCGGCCATCGGTACGCCGTGCGAGGAGGATGCGATCGCGCGCATCGGCGATCACGCCGGCGACGACGTGGATGTGCCGGCCGCTTCGACTTCGGTCGCTGTCGCTCATGTCGTGGGAAAGGGAATCCGTTCGGTCGATGATCGATGTTGTACCGCCGCGGAAGCGGCCGGGCAAGCGCCCCGCGCGCGGCGCAAACGAAAACGCCTGCACGGGGCAGGCGCTTTCGCACGTCGGTTCCGCAAACCGCCTTGGCGGCTTACGCCAACTGGCCGTGACAGTGCTTGTACTTCTTGCCGGAGCCGCAGGGGCACGGGTCGTTGCGACCGACTTTCGGCACCAGCGAAGGATCCTGGTATTCGGGATCGGCGGCTTCCTCGTCGGTACCGTAACCGCCCATGTCGGCGTGCTGGAACTGCATCTGCCGCGCGACCGCTTCGGCGCGCGCGCGTTCGGCGGCCTCGGCCTGCGCGATCTCGGCCTCGGTGCGGATGCGCACGCGGGCCAGCAGCGAGACCACCTCGCGCTTCACCTTCTCCAGCATTTCGCTGAAGAGTTCGAACGCTTCCTTCTTGTATTCCTGCTTCGGCTGCTTCTGCGCATAGCCGCGCAGATGGATGCCTTGGCGCAGGTAGTCCATGCGGCCGAGGTGTTCCTTCCAGCTCTGGTCGAGCACGGTAAGCATGATGTGCTTTTCGAGCATGCGCATGGTCTCGCCGCCGACCGCCGCTTCCTTGTCTTCGAACATCCGCGCGACCGCGTCCTGCACGTAGGCGGTGATGCCTTCGGCGTCGATCTCGCTGCGGCTCTTGACGTGTTCGACGATCGGCAACTGCAGGTTGAACTCGGCGGCCAGCTCGGACTGCAGGCCCTGCAGATCCCACTGTTCGTCGATCGAGTTCGGCGGCACGAAACGATCGACGAGATCGGCGACCACGTCCGCGCGGATGCCGTCGATGTTGTCCTTGACGCTCTCGGCTTCCAGCAATTCGTCGCGCTGGCGGTAGATGACCTTGCGCTGGTCGTTGTTGACGTCGTCGAAATCGAGCAGGTTCTTGCGGATGTCGAAGTTGTGGGCTTCGACCTTGCGCTGGGCGCCGGCGATCTGTTTGGTCACCAGCGGGCTTTCGATGATGTCGTCTTCCTTCAGCCCCATGCGCGCCATCATTCGCTGCACCCAATCCGCCGCGAAGATCCGCATCAGGCTGTCTTCGAGCGACAGATAGAAACGCGAGGAACCCGGATCGCCCTGGCGGCCGGAACGGCCGCGCAGCTGGTTGTCGATGCGACGCGATTCGTGGCGTTCGGTGCCGATGATGTGCAGGCCGCCGCTCGCCTTCACCGCGTCGTGGCGCTGCTGCCATTCGGCCTTCACGCGCGCGCGGGTGACTTCGTCCAGTTCGCCGCCGCGCGCTTCTTCGAGCGCGGCCAGCTCGGCTTCGAGCGAACCGCCGAGCACGATGTCGGTGCCGCGGCCGGCCATGTTGGTGGCGATGGTCACCGCGTCCGGACGACCGGCCTGGGCGATGATGTGCGCTTCGCGCTCATGCTGCTTCGCGTTCAACACTTCATGGGTGATGCCCGCGTCCGTCAACTGCTGCGACAGCATTTCCGAGACTTCGATCGACGTGGTGCCGACCAGGACCGGCTGGTGCCTGGCGTTCGCGTCCTTGATCTCGTTGATCACCGCGCGGTACTTGCCGGCCTTGTTGAGGAACACCGCGTCCGGATGGTCCTTGCGCACCATCGGGCGATGGGTCGGGATCACCACCACTTCCAGCGCGTAGATGTTCTGGAATTCGTAGGCTTCGGTGTCCGCGGTGCCGGTCATGCCCGACAACTTCTTGTACATGCGGAACAGGTTCTGGAAGGTGATGCTGGCGAGCGTCTGGTTCTCGCGCTGCACCGGCACGCCTTCCTTCGCCTCCACCGCCTGGTGCAGGCCGTCGGACCAGCGGCGGCCCGTCAGGGTGCGGCCGGTGAACTCGTCGA
This sequence comes from uncultured Lysobacteraceae bacterium, assembly GCA_946480825.1. The sequence continues at coordinate 8,623 of CAMLLG010000008.1, read as the reverse complement.
CGATCACCACTTCGCCGTCGCGAACGATGTAGTCGACGTCGCGCTGGAAGATCGCGTGCGCGCGCATCGCGGCGTTGAGGTGGTGGACCACATGGATGTTGTGCGCGGCGTACAGGCCGTCCTCGGCATCGATGATGCCGGCGCGGCGCAGCAGGTCTTCGGCGTGCTCCTGACCGGCTTCGGACAGATGCACCTGCTTGCTCTTCTCGTCGACCCAGAAATCGCCGACGCCGTCCTCCACTTCCTGCCGCTTCAACTGCGGCACGATGCGGTTGACCTTGACATAGAGTTCCGGCGATTCGTCGGCCGGGCCGGAGATGATCAGCGGCGTGCGCGCTTCGTCGATCAGGATCGAGTCGACTTCGTCGACGATCGCGTAATGCAGGCCGCGCTGGTGGCGGTCTTCCTTCGACAGCGCCATGTTGTCGCGCAGATAGTCGAAGCCGAATTCGTTGTTGGTGCCGTAGGTGATGTCCGAGCCGTAGGCCGCGGCCTTGTCGCCGTGGTTCATGCCCGGATAGACGACGCCGACCGACAGACCCAGCCAGGTGTAGAGCTTGCCCATCCACGCCGAGTCGCGTCTGGCGAGGTAGTCGTTGACGGTGACCACGTGCACGCCCTTGCCTTCGAGGGCATTGAGGTACACCGGCAGGGTCGCGACCAGGGTCTTGCCTTCGCCGGTGCGCATTTCGGCGATCTTGCCGAGGTGCAGGACCATGCCGCCGATCAGCTGGACGTCGTAATGGCGCATGCCCAGCACGCGCTTCGAGGCTTCGCGGCAGACCGCGAAGGCCTCGGGCAGGAGTTTGTCGAGCGACTCGCCGTTGGCGATGCGTTCCCTGAACTCGGGCGTCTTCGCCTGGAGGTCGGCGTCGGACAGCGCCTGCATCTGCGGTTCGAGGGCGTTGATCTTCTTGACGATGCCGCCGAGCTGCTTGACGAAACGATCGTTGCGGCTGCCGAAGATGCTGGTCAACAGGCGATTGAGCATGGGCTGGGAATGATCGAAAGGGGAATCGGGCGGAGGCCGCCGGTCCGGCGGGCGTCCGCAACAAAAAGGGGCGCAGTGCGCCCCTCCGCAACACGGGATTGTACTTGGTGCCGCCCCCGGGGGGTATCAAGCCCCCTCGAACCACAAGCCTGCCGATCAGCCCCGGCCGGCCGGCTTCGCGGGCTGAACCTCGCCCAGGAACTGGTGCGGGTTGACCACCGCGCCGTTCTCCCAGACCTCGAAATGCACGTGGGCGCCGGTGGAACGGCCGGTGGAACCGGCCTTGGCGATTTCCTGGCCGCGACGGACCAGATCGCCGACCTGACCGATCAGGCGGGAGTTGTGGGCGTAACGGGTGACGTAGCCGTTGCCGTGATCGACTTCGACCACGTAGCCGTAACCGTTGCGGACGCCGGAAAAGGTCACCACGCCATCGGCCACCGACAGCACCGGATCGCCGGTGTTGGCCTCGAAGTCGACGCCCTTGTGGTACTGGCTGCCGCCGCCCAGCGGGTCGGCGCGATAACCGAATCCGGAGGTGATGTAGCTGTCGGCGATCGGATGCCCGGTAGGCATCGTGCTCTTGTCCAGTTCGCGATTGAACAGCAGCGCTTCGAGTACGGACAGCTGGCTGCCGGAATGACGGAGCTGTGCGTCGAGGCCGGCGAGGCCGCTGCGCAGTTCGTTGGCCGGCATGTCGCGGACCGGGCCGGCGCCGCCGACGCCGACCGGCTTGTCGAAATCGAACTCGCCGTCGCCGAGTTGGGCAACGCGGGTCAGCCGCTCGCCGAGCGCGTTGAGGCGGCTGGCTTCGGCCTGCAGTTCGCCGAGGCGGGCGGCGAGCGCGTTCACTTCGCGCTGCGCTTCGAGACGGGTCACGGCGAGACGATCGCGCTGCGCCGCCACTTCCGTCTGCAGGCGCACGGATTCCGCATCGCGCAACCAGACCTGGCCGGTGGTCCCGAACAACGCGCCGACCATGAGCAGAGCAACGGCGGCATAACCGGGCTTTTCGCGCATGGCGCGGGCACTCCATTCGCCGCTGCGTACCGCATGCGGGCGCAGCCGCTGCCACGTATGCACCGCGGTGTTCTGAACCGCGTGGGCGGCGACGGTGGCGTGTCGCTGCGCAATCTGGATGAAGCTGTGTACAGTCATGGGTTCTATGTCTCGTTCGCGACCCATTCCGCCTCCGCCCCGCCGCCCCGAAGGACCCCGGATCGCCATCGACGCCCTGTTGGGCGACGAGGCCAGCGGTCCGGGCGATCACTTTCTTCGCCGGGCGCTGTGGCTGGAAGCGCTGGATCAGCAACTTCGTCCCTGCCTTCCGCCTGCGCTCGCCGCGCATGCGCGGCTCGCGAACGTCGATCGCGGAAGGCTCGTTTATTTGGTGGATGCTCCGGTCTGGCATGCCCGACTGCGGCTTGCGGCGACCGGAATCCTCGACGCGGCCCGTTCCCTCGGGCTGGAAGCAACCGATCTGGTGGTGAAGACCGCGACCGGACCGCAGGCGATGCGGCCACAATTCCCCGGAACTCCGACTGCCGTCACTGCCTCTCCCCTATCCGCGGCCGCACGCGAAGCCTTCGCGACCGCACTCGGGCACCGCGACGACCCGTCGCGGGAGGACCCTTCCTGATGTCCGTTTGCCGGTCCGTCCCCCGTACGGGAGGGCACGGCCCGGCAGACCCGAGGACGCATCCTACCGAGCGAGGGGCGGCCACGGGTTAAGAAGGCGGCGCTTTTTCGTTAACTTTTGGTGAAATGCACGGTGCTGTTTCACGGATCGGGCAATCCGCCCGCCGCATTCAGGTCGCCGAAGACCGTGGAACCCCGGGCAAATCCTCAGGCCAGTTGCGGAGTACCGAAGACGACCGGGACCGGTGCGTCGCGCTCGAAAACCACTTCCTCCCAAGCCGAGCGTTCGGCGAGCAGAGCGCGGACGAGCTTGTTGTTGAGGGCGTGACCGGACTTGAAACCCTCGTAGGCACCGAGGATGGGGTGCCCGGCGAGATAGAGATCGCCAACCGCGTCGAGGATCTTGTGGCGGACGAATTCGTCGGCGTAGCGCAGGCCGTCGTCGTTGAGCACGCGGAACTCGTCGAGCACGATCGCGTTGTCCATCGAACCGCCGAGGCCGAGATTGCGCTCGCGCATGTATTCCAGATCGCGCATGAAGCCGAAGGTGCGGGCGCGGCTGACTTCGCGGATGTAGTTCTCGGTCGAGAACTCGACGACCGCGCGCGAACGCGAGGACGGAATCGCCGGATGATCGAATTCCACGGTGAAGCCGAGACGGAAGCCGTGGTGGGGCTCGAAACGGGCGATCTTGTCGCCGTCGCGCACTTCGACCGGCTTGAGGATGCGGATGAAACGCTTGGGCGCGTGCTGTTCGACGATGCCGGCCGACTGCAGCAAAAACACGAACGGACCGGAGGAACCATCCATAATCGGCACTTCAGGCGCGGAAAGATCGACATAGATGTTGTCGATGCCGAGACCGGCCAGCGCGGACATCAGATGCTCCACCGTCATCGCCTTGCCGCCGTCGTGCGACAGGCCGGTGCACAACATGGTTTCGGTGACGTAATCGGCGCGGGCGGCGATCTCGACCACCGGCTCCAGGTCCACGCGGCGGAACACGATGCCGGTATCGACCGGAGCGGGGCGCAGGGTCAGATACACTTTTTCGCCGCTGTGCAGGCCCACGCCGGTCGCGCGGATGGTGTTCTGGAGGGTGCGTTGCTGGGCCATGATCGGAGATCGGACGTGCCGGAAATGCCGGTGTTTCAGCGAAATCGGAGGCGAGATTAGCACGCGCGACGCTGAACCTGAACGGAAGCGACGCACTGTTCCCGCAGCGCAACATGGGCGCATGGCGAGCGAGACGGAGAAAGCCCGCCGGGCCCGTGGACCCGGCAGGAAAGTGACGCTGCGCTGCGCCGGGGACACACCGGCGCAGCGCGTTGACGCGCTGGATCGAACGTTATTCGGATCAGTCGGCTTGGCGACGCAGGAATGCCGGGATATCCAGATAGCTGCTGTCGCTGCCGAAATCCGCGGCAGCGGGCGTCGACCCGTCGGCGGCGCCGCGGCCGCGCAGGTTGGCGGCGATGCCGGCGCCCGGGGTGAACGCGGCCGGCTCGTCGATCATCATCCCGGTGGTGCCGTCGCGACGGCCCTGGGTGTTGATCAACTGCACCTGCGGGCGGCGCGCCGGGGCGAAGCCTTCATCGCGATCCTGCGTGCGCACGGCCTGTCGGGCGACGGCGCGGTTGAGACCGGTGGCGACCACCGTGACCTTCACCTCGTCCTGCATGTCCGGGTCGAGCACGGTGCCGATGACGACCGTCGCGTCTTCCGACGCGAAGTTCTCGATCGTGCGGCCCACTTCGTCGAACTCGGCCATGGTGAAGTCCGGGCCGGCGGTGATGTTGACCAGGATGCCGTTGGCGCCGGCCAGGTTCACGTCGTCCAGCAGCGGATTGTTGATCGCCCCCTCGGCCGCGGCCTGCGCGCGGTCGTCGCCGCGCGCGGTGCCGGTGCCCATCATCGCCAGGCCCATCTCGCTCATCACGGTGCGCACGTCGGCGAAGTCGACGTTGATCAGGCCCGGACGCACGATCAGGTCGGCGATGCCCTGCACCGCGCCCTGCAGCACGTCGTTGGCGGCGCGGAACGCCTGGATCATGGTGGCGTTGCGGCCGAGCACGGTGATCAGCTTCTCGTTCGGGATCGTGATCAGCGAATCGCAGTGCTGCGAGAGTTCCTCGATGCCCTTGAGCGCGACCTGCATGCGGCGACGGCCTTCGAACGGAAACGGCTTGGTGACGACGGCGACGGTGAGAATGCCCATCTCCTTCGCCAACTGCGCGACGACCGGCGCGGCGCCGGTGCCGGTGCCGCCGCCCATGCCGGCGGTGATGAACACCATGTCGGCGCCCTGCAGCGCATCCATGATGCGTTCGCGGTCTTCCAGCGCGGCCTGACGGCCGACCTCCGGATTCGCGCCCGCGCCCAGGCCCTTGGTGACGTTGCCGCCGAGCTGCAGCTGCAGTTTGGCGCCGCAGTTCTTGATCGCCTGCGAATCGGTGTTCGCGGTGATGAATTCGACGCCTTCGATGCTGCCGTTGACCATGTGCGCCACGGCGTTGCCGCCGCCGCCGCCCACGCCGACGACCTTGATGACCGCGTTCGGCGCCATCTTCTCTACCAGTTCGAAATATGCCATGTCCGTGTCCTCGTCTCGTTATATGTGTCGCTGTTGTTGTATGACCGGGTGTCGCCGTGAAACTTTTTCTTTCCGCCGCATCGATCTCCGGGAGTCGGGCCGGAAGCCCGATCTCGCGCGTCGATCGCTAGAACTCGCCCTTGAACCAATTCCTGAATTTGTTGAACACGTTGACCGCGCGACCGGCCGGAATCACCGGGCGCCGCGGATGTTCGATCTGACTGCCCATCAGCAGCAGACCGACACCGGTGGCGTGGACCGGATTGCCGACCACTTCGCCCAGGCCGCTGACGTGTTGCGGAATGCCCACGCGCACCGGCATCTGCAGCATTTCCTCGGCCAGTTCGATCACGCCTTCCATCTTCGACGCGCCGCCGGTGAGCACCATGCCGGCGCGCACCAGTTCCTCGAAACCGGAGCGGCGCAGTTCGGCCTGCACCATCTCGAAGATTTCCTCGTAGCGGCCCTGCACCGCCTGCGCCAGCGCATGACGCGGCAGCCGGCGCGGCGGACGGTCGCCGACGCTCGGGACCTGGATGCTTTCCTCGGCGGTGGCCAGCTGCGCCAGCGCGCAGGCGTAGCGCACCTTGATCTGCTCGGCTTCCGGCGTCGGCGTGCGCAGCATGTGCGCGATGTCGTTGGTGACATGATCGCCGGCGATCGGCAGCGACGCGGTGTGGCAGATCGCGCCGTGCACGAACACCGCGATGTCGGTGGTGCCGGCGCCGATGTCGACCAGCACCACGCCGAGTTCGCGCTCGTCGCTGGTCAGCACCGCGGTGCTGGAGGCCAAGGAGGAGAAGATCAGATCGTCCACCTGCAGACCGCAGCGCTGCACGCACTTGCTGATGTTGGCCGCGGCCGATTGCGCGCAGACCACGAGATGCGCGTGCACTTCCAGGCGCACGCCGGTCATCCCGACCGGATTGCGGATGCCTTCCTGCGAATCGTCGAGCACGTAATCGCGCGGGATCGCGTGGAGGATCTTCTGGTCGGCCGGAATGGCCACGGCCTTCGCCGCTTCGAGCACCCGGTCGAGATCCATGTAGCTGACCTCGCCGTCGCGGATCGGCACGATGCCCGGCGAGTTGCGGCATTGCACGTGGTTGCCGGAGATCGACGCGTAGACCGAGCGGATTTCGCAGCCGGCCATCAGCTCGGCTTCCTCGATCGCGCGCTGGATCGACTGCACGGTCGACTCGATGTCGACCACCACGCCGCGCTTGAGCCCGCGCGACTCGTGCGTGCCGATGCCGATCACTTCGATCGGGTTGCCCGGCGCGTACTCGCCCACCAGCGCCACCACTTTCGAGGTGCCGATGTCGAGGCCGACGATGAGCGATTTGTCGCCTTTGCGGTTCATGTCGTAAAGCCAGAATGTGAGGAACGGAGTTCGGAGTTCGTCCTACGCGTATTCGCTGCCATCCCTGGCGCAGCCGCATCGGCTTCGGAACGCCCGGCCCGACCATCCATGGTCGGGCGCTCGACGGCCGCAGCGGACGCCGTGTCGGCGTCCGCCTGCTCGCGGCCGCTCGCCCAGCTCAACGCAAACCCATTGGTGTAACGCAGATCGGCGCGCTTCAGCGCACGCCCGTCCTGCGCCGGCAACTGCGGCAGCAGGCGCGCGAAGCGCTGCAGGCGAAGTTTCGCGTCGTCGCGACCGAGCAGCAGCTCGGCGCCGTTCGACAACGTCATCGACCAGCTGCCGCGGTCGTCGATCTTCAGCGTGCGCACGTCGAGGCCGCCGGCCGCGAACAGCGCCCGCGCTTCGTTGTACAGCCGCACCAGATCGGCGCTGCGCGTTTCCGGCCCGTCGAAACGCGGCAGACCGTCGGGCACCGTCACGCCTTTCGCCGGAATGATCCGGCCGCGCTCGGACAACAGACGATCGTCGCCCCACCATGCGAACGGGCGGTGTTCCACCACCGTCACCACCAGCCGGTCGGGCCACTGCTTGCGCACTTCGGCGTGTTCGATCCACGGCAGCCGCGCGACCGCGCCCTGCGCGTCTTCCAGGCGCACGGCGAAGAAGCCGCGCTGCGCATGCGGATACACGGCGGACACGATCTGCGCGTCGCTGACGCGGGTGAGCTGTCCATTCACAAGCACCGTGCGCAGCGGCCAGCGCTCGGCGCCGACCCAGCCGCGGATCACCGCCACCACCGGCAGCGTCACCAGTGCCAGCGCCAGCAGCCACGCCATCAGTCGCAGGAAGGCGTTCATCGGCCGCCCACCTCCGGCGCCTGCGCGGTCGAAGCTTCCGCGATGGTGTTTTCGAGCACCAGCCAGCACAGCGTTTCGAAATCGATGCCGATCTGGCGCGCGGCCTTCGGCACCAGCGAATGGCTGGTCATGCCCGGCGCGGTGTTGATTTCCATCAACATGAAACGTCCGTCAGCATGCCGCATCACATCGACCCTGCTCCACCCGCTGCAACCCGCGGCCCGGAAACCGGCCAATGCCAATGCGCGGATATCGATTTCCTCACGGCCTTCCAGACCGGGACAGATGTACTGGGTGTCGTCGGCGATGTATTTGGCGTGATAGTCGTACCAGTCGCCCGCGGGCACGATGCGTACGGATGGCAACGCGACATCGCCGAGGATGCCCACTGTGTACTCGCCGCCCGTGAGCATCTGCTCGGCCAGCAGTTCGCCCGTGTAGGCAGCGGCGAATTCCAGTGCGGGCTTCAGATCGTCTTCGGTCGAGATCCGGAACACACCCACGCTGGAACCTTCCGTCGAAGGTTTGACGAAGACCGGCAGACCCAATTCGCGCACTGCGGCGGCCAAGTCACCGCCAGGCGGCACACGCACGAAACGCGCGGTGGGCAATCCTGCCGACATCCACACCTGCTTGGTGCGAATCTTGTCCAGCGTCAACGCCGAGCCCAACACGCCCGGCCCTGTGTAGGGCACGCCCAGCGATTGCAGCAGCCCTTGCAGCACGCCGTTCTCTCCATCGCCGCCATGCAGGATATTGAAGACGCGATCGAACTTCCCGGCGATCAGCGCACCGATCAAGGTCGTAATCCCGTCCACCGCATGCGCGTCGATGCCGCGCGCGCGCAGCGCGTCGAGCACGTTGCGGCCGGAGTCGAGCGAGACCTCGCGCTCGGCGCTGGTGCCGCCCATCAGCACGGCGACGCGGCCGAAATCGCGCGGGTCGGTGACGCGCAGCGGCGGGAACGTGTTCCGTGCGCTCACGATGCATCTCCCTGCAAGCCGGTGCGCGCGATCTGCTGCGCGGCGGCGCCGATGTCGCCCGCGCCCATCATCAGCAGCAGGTCGCCATCGCGCAGCACGCCGGCCAGCGCGTCGCGCAGCTCGCCCGCGCCGCCGACCACCACCGGGTCGACGCGGCCGCGGGTGCGGATCGAACGCGCCAGCGACTTGGCGTCG
>CAMLLG010000007.1 GCA_946480825.1 uncultured Lysobacteraceae bacterium | reverse complement strand
TCGACCAGAACCCGGCCCTCGGTTATCCGATCGCGGCCGGGCTCGGCCTCCTCGTCGGCAGTTTCCTCAACGTGGTGATCCTGCGTCTGCCGAAACGGCTGGAGTGGGAGTGGAAGCGCGACGCCCAGGAGGAACTCGGACAACCCGAACTCTACGATCCGCCGCCGCCCGGCATCGTGGTCGAACGCTCGCACTGCCCGCACTGCGGCCACCAGTTGTCGTGGTACGAGAACATTCCGGTACTCAGCTGGGCCGCGCTGCGCGGCCGCTGCCGCAGTTGCAAGGCGCCGATCTCCATCCAGTATCCGGCGGTGGAACTGCTGACGATGCTGTTGGTGCTGGCCTGCGTATGGCGCTTCGGTTTCGGCTGGCAGGGTTTCGGCGCGTCGCTGTTGAGCTGTTTCCTGATCGCCGGCGCGGGCATGGATCTGCGCACCAAGATCCTGCCCGACCAGATCACGCTGGTGCTGCTGTGGCTGGGGCTGATCGCCAGCGTCGACAATCTGTTCGTGCCGGCCAAGGCCGCGATCGCCGGGGCCGTGCTCGGCTATGTCTCGCTGTGGACGGTGTACTGGGTGTTCAAACAGCTCACCGGCAAGGTCGGCATGGGCCACGGCGATTTCAAGCTGCTGGCCGCGCTCGGCGCCTGGGCCGGCTACAAGGCGCTGCTGCCGATCGCGTTGATGTCGTCGCTGGTCGGCGCGATCATCGGCTCGATCTTCCTCGCCATGAAGGGCCGCGACCGCAACACCACGATTCCGTTCGGCCCGTATCTCGCCATCGCCGGCTGGATCGTGTTCATCTGGGGCGACCAGATCATCGGCACCTACATGCGCATGAGCGGCCTGGACTGACACCGTGGCCGCGTACTGCGTCGGTCTGACCGGCGGGATCGCTTCGGGCAAGACCGCGGTCGGCCGCGCGTTCGAATCGCTGGGGATCGTGGTTGCCGACGCCGACCTCGCCGCACGCGAGGCGGTCGCCGCCGGCAGCGCCGGTCTGGCCGAAGTCGTCGCGGCTTTCGGAGCCGATGTCCTCGCCACCGACGGCAGTCTCGACCGCGCCACGATGCGCCAGCGCGTGTTCGGCGACGACGCCGCGCGCAAGCGGCTCGAAGCCATCGTCCACCCGCGCGTGCGCGGAACCCTCATGCGCCAGTGCGCGCAGGCGCCCGGCGCCTACGCCATCGCCGCGATTCCGCTGTTGACCGAAGTTGGCGGCCGCATCGCGTATCCGCGGCTGCAGCGTTTTCTCGTCGTCGACGTGCCGGTCGAGACCCAGCGCGCGCGGCTGATCCAGCGCGACGGCATCGACGCCGCGCTCGCCGACCGAATGATCGCGGCGCAGGCCACCCGCGAACAGCGGCTTGGAATCGCCGACGATGTGATCGTCAACAGCGGATCGCTCGACGATCTGCAACGGCATGTCGCTGCGCTGGATCGCCGCTATCGACGGCTGGCCGAGTCCGGATGAGCAAACCCGCGCCGCGCATCCGATCGGACGCGCGTCGCCCTCAAGGCGACTTCACCACCACCCCACCCTTCATCACGAACGGCACCGATTCCAGCAGGGTCACATCCTGCGCGGGGTTGCCGGGCACCGCGATGATGTCCGCGTAGCGGCCGGTTTCGAGGATGCCGACATCGTTGCGGCCGAGCGCGTCGGCGGCGTTGATGGTGGCGGACTGAATCGCCTGGATCGGGGTCATGCCGTAACGCACCATCACCGCGAACTGCTTCGCGTTGTCGCCGTGCGGATAGATGCCGGCGTCGGTGCCGAACACCATCTTCACGCCGGCCGCATGCGCGCGACGGAAATTCTCGCGCTGCACGTCGGCGAGTTCGCGGTCCTTGCGCAGATTGTCTTCGAGCACGCCGTTCTTCGCGCCTTCGGACTGGGTGTAGTCGGTGTTGTAGATGTCCATCGACAGATACGCGCCGAACTGCTTCGCCAGGCGGATGCCTTCGTCGTCGAGCAGGCTGGCGTGTTCGATGGTGTCGACGCCGGCCCGGATCGCATCGCGGATGCCGGAGGCGCCGTGCGCATGCGCGGCCACCTTCACGCCCCACATGTGCGCTTCGTCCGCGGCCGCCTTCATCTCGGCGTAGGTCATCTGCTGCTGGCCGGATTCGGTATTGCGCGAGAACACGCCGCCGGTGGCGCAGAGCTTGATCACCTGGGCACCGTACTTGCGCACCGCGCGCACCGATTTGCGCGCTTCGTCCGGGGTGTCGGCGTTGTAGACGTTGCGATCGTTCATCGACGGCGGGAAGTAGGTCGAATCGCAGTGCCCGCCGGTGGCGCCGAAGGCATACGCCGCGGCGACGATGCGCGGCCCCTGCACGCGGCCCGCATCGATGGCCTGCTGCAGGCCGACGTCGTTCCAGTCGTCGGAGCCGAGGTTGCGGATGGTGGTGAACCCGGCCATCAGCGTCTTCTGCGCGTGCGTCACCGACACCGCGGACCAGAAGCGATCGTTGAACTGCAGATAGCTGTAGCCGCTGAAGGTGGGATCGCTGTCGATATGCACGTGCATGTCGATCAGCCCCGGCAGCAGGGTGACATCGCCGAGGTTGTAGCGTCGCACCTCGGGCGCGACGATGGCGGCGCCGGGGCCGTGCGCGACCTGTTTGATGCGTCCGCCTTCGACCAGTACTTCCACGTTCTCCAGCACCCGGCCGCTGCGAACGTCGAGCATGCGCGCGGCGGTGACGACGGAGGCCTGCGGCGGCGCTTCGCCGCCCCGTGCGGAAAAAGCGGCGACGGTCAGCGCGAGACCGCAGAAGAATGTCGGCAGAGACGGATGGCGCATGGTCGGATCCTCATCGGGTGATGTCGTTGCTTGCTCTTGCGGGCGCGCCACGAGGCGCGGCCTTTGCTGTTGCAGGAGCGACGCAAGTCGCGACCGCAAACCACTGCCCGCCGCATTCTCACCGAAAACCCAAGGCAGGCGCGACGCGGGTCGCGAGTTGCTTCTGAATCACCGCGAGTCGCGACCGTCCTCTTCGCCTTGTCGCGACTTGCGTCGCTCCTGCGAAAAGCCTGTCGCGCCTGCAGCAGGAATCCATCAACCCGCGGGCATGAATTCGATCGCCGGCGCGGGCGTGAGCCAGGGCAACAGCCAGTGGTCGACCAGCAGGAACGCGAACAGCGCCATCAGGTACACGACCGAATAGTTGAAGGTGCGCATCGCGAAGAATTCGTCCGGCGGATCGAGCAGTTTCCACGCGTACCACAGGAACACTGCGCCCAGGACCAGCGCGCCACCGAGGTAGAACAGCCCGCTCATGCCCACCGCCCAGGGCAGCACGGTGATCACCAGCAGCAGCACGGTGTAGAGCAGGATCTGCCAGCGGGTGTATTCGACGCCGTGGGTGACCGGCAGCATCGGCACCAGTGCGCGCGCGTAATCCTCGCGGCGGAAGATCGCGAGCGCCCAGAAATGCGGCGGCGTCCACACGAAGATGATCAGCACCAGCAACAGCGCGTGCGCCCAGTCCCATTCGTTCTGCATGCCGGTGACCGCGGCCCAGCCCAGCAGCGGCGGCGCCGCGCCGGCGATGCCGCCGATCACGATGTTCTGCGGCGTCGCGCGCTTGAGCCAGGCGGTGTAGACGATGGCGTAGCCGATCAACGACGCGAACGTCAGCAGCGCGGTGATGCGATTGACCATCGAGATCAGCATCGCCATCGACAGCGCGCCGAGGAACACCGCGAACGCCAGCACCTGCGCCGGTTTCAGCGCGCCGGTGGCGAGCGGGCGATGCGCGGTGCGCGCCATCACCCGATCGATGCGCTGATCGATCAGATGATTGATCGCCGCCGCGCTGGACGCCGCCAGCCAGATGCCGATGAAGCCGAACACGCTCTCGCGCAGCGGCGGCAGCCCGGGCACGGCGAGGAACATGCCCACCAGCGCGGTGAACACGATCAGCGCCACCACCCGCGGCTTGGTCAGCGCCCAGTACTCGCGCATCGGAAAGGCCATCGGCGCTCAGTCCGTCGGCGGGCGCAGGCGCGCGAGCAGACCGACCAGGAGGAACAACAGCAGCGCGGCGCCGCCGTTGTGCATCGTCGCCACCCACAGCGGCAGGCCCATCACCACGTTCGCGATGCCCAGGCCGACCTGCGCCAAGGTCAGCAGGCCGAGGACCACACCGGCGAGCCACAGCCCCGGCGTGCGGATCAGCTTGAACGCCAACATCAGCAGATACAGGAAAATTACCACCGCCATGCCGCGATGGGCGAGCTGGATCGCGATGCGCGAGGCGCCATCGAGCACGCCGCCCTCGTAGTCCACGCCGATGCCGCGCCACAGCACGAAACCTTCGCGGAAATCGGTCGGCGGCAGCCAGCGGCCGACGCAGGTCGGGAAGTCGTTGCCGCAGGCCAGCGCCGCGTAGTTCGCGCTGACCCAGCCGCCGAGCGCGATCTGCACGCCGACGACGACGATCGCGCCGATCAGCCAGCGGCGCATGCCGGCGACGCCGGCGATGCGCACCGGGCTGTCGGTGGCGCGCCAGGCCATCCATGTCAGCATCGCGAACGTGGCCATGCCGCCGATCAGATGGCTCATCACCACCACCGGCTTGAGCAGCAGCGTCACCGTCCACATGCCCAGCAGCGCCTGGAACACGATCAGCATCAGCGTGAGCGTGGACGCGCGCGCGAGATCGTCGTTGTTCCATCGCAGCGCCGCGAACAGCAGGATCAGTTCGCCGAGCACCGCGCAGGCGATCGCGGCATCGTGCATGCCGCGCATGTACAGCGGGATGCCCACCGCGATCAGGCCCGCGGCCAGCAGGATCTGCGCGATGCCGTAACGACGCCGGCGCGCGGCCAGCAGCGCGAGGATCAGCACCAGCGTGCCGAGCACGGCCGCGGCGTGGCGGTGCACCTGCTCGCGCCAGGCCTTGTGGACTTCCAGCGGCCGCACATCGAGCGCGGTCGGATGGTTCACTTCCGCGGTGACCGTGGGCCAGGTGGCGCGACCGTAGCAGGTCGGCCAGTCCGGGCAGCTCAGGCCGGCATGCGAGAGGCGCACGAACGCACCGAACACGATCACGCACAGCGCCAGCGCAACCGCCAACCATGCGATGCGATGGAAGTGGCGATAGATGGGCCCCTTCGGCGCGGCCGGGGACGTGGTATTGGAGAGTGTGACGGACGACATGAGAGCGGGTCTGGCCTATTTCAGCTTGAGCAGCCGGGACATGTCCTGGCGGAGATGGGACGGATCGAACCCGGGAGCGTAGCGCAGAACTACGAAGCCGTTCGGGTCGACGACATAGACCGGCACGCCCTTCGGGTCGGCGAGCCGCGGCAGACCGGCGCGCAGCGCCGCATCGTCGCGGAGTTCGCGGAACTCCGGGCCGCGCTTGATGCCGGCCGGGGGAACACCGACCCACAGCAGATGCACGTCCGACGCATGGCGACCGAAGAGTTGCCAGACCAGATCCAGTTCGGCCGCCAGGGTCACGCAGGGCCGACCGCAATCCGCCGGCGGCGCGACCAGGATGCGCCAGCGGCGCTGCGCGGGATCCCACAGATAGCCGCTGCCGTCGGCGAGTCTGGGTTCGAGCCTCCGCAGGTCCGCGGGCGGCTGCAGCAGTTCGCCGTGATTCTTCATGCCGGCCGGCCGCCAGCCCGAGAAGCGCAGCAGCCCGGCCAGCGCGAATCCGCCGAAGAAGATCGCGAAGATCGCGACCAGCATCCACCGGTTGCGATTGCGGTCGCGGTTGGGGTCGGCGACCTTGCCGGCCGCCTGGTCGTTTTGCGGGTTCATCTCGAAGCACTCCGGTGTCGTCTTGCGGCGCGGCGTGCGCGCCAGGTCAGCAGCAGTGCGGTGATCAGCACGGCGAGCGCCAGCGCGAACCATTGCACCGCATAGCCCAGATGCCGCTCGGGCGGCAGCGTGTTGGGCAGGATGTCGAAATCGCGCTCGAAGCCGAAGCCCGCTTCGGGCGCGGGCCGCAGCACCCGCGGGGCGAGCGTCGGCGCCTGCAGCGGCGCGCGCAGGGCCTGCAGATCGATCGTGGTCGCCAGCAGCGTTCCATCCTCGCGCACGGCGGGTGCGCCCATGCCCAGACCCGCGCCCGGCGGCGGCAGCAGCAGGCCCGACAGCGATGTGCGCCCGGCATCGCGCGGCACCGGCGGCAGGGTGCGATCCGGCGGCAACGCGACCCAGCCCAGATCGACCAGCAGCGAGGGACCGTCATGCACGTCGAACCGGCGATACGCGCGCACGCCGACCTTGCCCGCGCGCTGCTGGTTGTCGAGCAGGACCGCCGGCGCATCGGCGAACCGGCCTTCGACCTCGACCCAGTCGTAGCTCTGCGCCCGCTGCGGGTCGCCGACAACCGAAAGCGGCTGCGGTGTGCGCGTCGCCAGCGCCGAAGACGAGGCCGCGAGCATCGCGCGCTTTTCGTGCGCGCGTTCGAGCTGCCATGCGCCCAGCCACGCGAACGAGGCCATGACCAGCACGGCGATCGCCCAGAGCAACAGCGGATGGCGGCGCGCATTCACCCGTGAGCCCTCAGCGCCTGCGATAATCGCACCCGAAAACCGCGCCGATCCGCGCGCCGTCGGAGTGCCTCATGAGCGATTCGTTGAAGACCCTGCTCATCGTCGGGGTTCTGATCCTGATCGTGTGGAATCTGGGAGCCGGCCTGTATTACATGCTGGTCGACAAGGGACAGACCAAGCGCACGGTGAATGCGCTGACCCGGCGCATCGCGCTGTCGGTGGGGCTGATCCTGATGCTGATCCTGGCGATCTACATGGGCTGGATCGAACCGCACGGCGTCGGCAGGAACCCCGCCGGCTGATCGACGCGCTTCGATACGCAAAGTTTCGATACGCACGGCGGCGCCGTGCGGATTCGGTGACATCGCCGTCACAGACGCGAAGGCCGGCGCAATGCCGGCCTTCGCTTGCGTGCCGCGACAGCGCGCGTCAGAGCACGTAGACGAACAGGAACAGGCCCAGCCACACCACGTCCACGAAGTGCCAGTACCAGGCCACCGCTTCGAACGCGAAGTGCTGATCCTTGGTGAAGTGGCCCTTCGCGCAGCGCAGCCACATGATCGCCAGCATCAGGGTGCCGAGGGTCACGTGCGCGCCGTGGAAACCGGTGAGCATGAAGAAGGTGGAACCGTAGATGCCCGAACCGAGCGTGAGGTTCAATTCCTTGTAGGCGTGGATGTATTCCTCGGCCTGGTAGAACAGGAACAGGCAACCCAGGGCGACCGTGGCGCCGAGCCACACCAGCAGGGCCTTGCGATGTCCCGCCTTCAGCGCGTGGTGCGCGAAAGTCACGGTGACGCCCGAGGTGAGCAGGATCAGGGTGTTCAGCAAGGGCAGGCCCCAGGCCGGAATGGTCTGGAAGCTGCCGCCGACGTTGCCCGGGCCGCTGCTCGGCCAGGCGGCGGTGAAGTTCGACCACAGCGTGGCGTTGGTCATCGCGCCGTCGCCCTCGCCGCCCAGCCACGGCAGCGCGAACTGGCGGGCGTAGAACAGCGCGCCGAAGAACGCGGCGAAGAACATCACTTCCGAGAAGATGAACCAGACCATGCCCATGCGGAAGGACACGTCGACCTGCTTGTTGTAGAAGCCGCTGACCGATTCGAGGATCACGTCGGCGAACCACTTGAACAGGATGAAGAGCAGGCCGAGCATGCCGGCGAAGAACACCGATTTGCCCCAGCCGACATGATTCAGCCAACTGGCGAGACCGACCATGGTGGCGAAGAGGAAGACCGACGCGAACACCGGCCACTTGCTGCCGTGGGGCACGAAGTAGACATTCGGGTCGTGGTGATCGGCGTGCGCTTGAGCCATGGCGGTCGTCTCGCGTGAAGTATTCGAATGAAGATCGGGAAAGGGGTCAGGGCGCGCTGCGCTGCGCATCGGCCGAGGCGCCGGAATCGCTTCCGGCGAGTTTGGCCGTCAGCACGTCGTTCTTGAAGAAGGTATACGACAGCGTGAGCGTGCGCACGTCTTCCGGCAGGTCCGGGTCGACGATGAAACGTACCGGCATCTCGCGCGACTCGCCGGCGACCAGCGTCTGCGCGGTGAAGCAGAAGCATTCGGTCTTGTTGAAATATTTCGACCCGAGCGCCGGCGCGACCGACGGCGTGGCGCTGCCGACGATGTCGCGGTCGCTGGTATTGCGCGCGACGTAGGCGGTCTCGTACAGCTCGCCGGGCCGCACCTGCATGCTCGACTGCTTCGGGGCGAAGGCCCAGGGCAGTTTCGAATTGACGTCGCCGTCGAAGCGTACCGTCACGATGCGGTCGCTGCGCGCGGCGGCGGCGGCGGTCTCGGCGGGTCCGCGTTCGAGACGGATGCCGAACACCTTCTCGCAGGCGATGCGATACAGCGGCACCAGCGCGAAGCTGAAACCGAAGGCCATCAACGACACGGCGACCATGCCGCCGACGCCGAAACGCTTCGAGCGCGCGGCAGATGCGTCGACGCTCATTTCGCCACCACGTTGAGCAGCATGAAGGTCACGTAGACCGCCAGCGCGACGCCCGCGAAGACCAGCGCCGTGCGCCGCGCGGCGCGGCGTGCGGTCGTCGGATCCTTCGGGCGCATGGGCTCGGTGGTCATGGGCTGGCGGGCGGCGTCGATGGGCGGGCGATCAGTGCGCGGCGATCAGTGCGTGATGTCGCCATGGGCGAGGTCGCCTTCGCGGATCACCGGCGGCGTGGTGAAGGTGTGGTGCGGCGCGGGCGACGGCACCGTCCATTCCAGACCCTTCGCGCCTTCCCAGGCGCGGGCTTCGGCCTTGGCGCCGTGCTTGAGCGAATGCCACAGCACGTACGCCATGATGAACGGGGTGGCGAACATGCCGAACGCGCCGATCGAGCTGATCAGATTCCAGTCCGCGAACACGACGTTGTAGTCGGGGATGCGGCGCGGCATGCCGGCCAGACCCAGGAAGTGCTGCGGGAAGAACAGCAGATTCACGAACACCACCGACCACCAGAAGTGGAACTTGGCCAGCGTCTCGTTGTACATGCGGCCGGTCCACTTCGGCCACCAGTAGTAGACCGCGGCGATGATGCCGAACAGCGCGCCGGTCACCAGCACGTAGTGGAAGTGGGCGACGACGAAATAGGTGTCGTGATACTGGAAGTCGGCCGGGACGATGGCGAGCATCAGACCCGAGAAACCGCCGATGGTGAACAGGATCACGAACGCGATCGCCCACAGCATCGGCGATTCGAACGAGATCGAGCCGCGCCACATCGTGGTGACCCAGTTGAAGACCTTCACGCCCGTCGGCACCGCGATCAGCATGGTCGCGAACATGAAGTAGATCTCGCCACCGAGCGGCATGCCGACGGTGAACATGTGGTGCGCCCACACGATGAACGAGAGGAAGGCGATCGAGGCGGTCGCGTACACCATGGCCTGGTAGCCGAACAGCGGCTTGCGGCTGAAGGTCGGGATGATCTCGCTGACCACGCCGAAGGCGGGCAGGATCATGATGTAGACCTCGGGATGGCCGAAGAACCAGAAGATGTGCTGGAACATCACCGGGTCGCCGCCGCCCTTCGCGCTGAAGAAGCTGGTCAGGAAAAACTTGTCGGTGAGCAGCATGGTCACCGCGCCGGCGAGCACCGGCATCACCGCGATCAGCAGGAAGGCGGTGATCAGCCAGGTCCAGCAGAAGATCGGCATCTTCAGGAGGTCGACGCCCGGGGCGCGCATGTTGAGGATGGTGGCGATGATGTTGATCGCGCCCATGATCGAGCTGATGCCCATCATGTGGATGGCGAAGATCGCGAACGACAGGTTGAAGCCGCCCTGCAGCGACAGCGGCGGATACAGCGTCCAGCCGCCGGCGGGCGCGCCGCCCGGCAGGAAGAAGGTGACCAGCAGCAGCGCGAAGGCGAACGGCATGATCCAGAAGGACCAGTTGTTCATGCGCGGCAGCGCCATGTCCGGCGCGCCGATCTGCAGCGGCACCATCCAGTTGGCCAGGCCGACGAAGGCCGGCATCACGCCGCCGAAGATCATCACCAGCGCGTGCATGGTGGTCATCGAGTTGAAGAACTCGGGGCTGACGTGCTGCAGGCCCGGCGTCATCAGCTCGGTGCGGATCACCACCGACATCGCGGCGCCGATGATGAACATCACGAAGCTGAACACGAGGTACAGCGTGCCGATGTCCTTGTGATTGGTCGAGAAGAACCAGCGCTCGACGAAGCCCTGCTTGTGCTCGTGGGCGTGATCGTCTGCGGCGTGGTCGGCGTGCGTGGTGGCCATGGTGGGTCTACCTCAAAAGGATGCGATCAGCCGGCGGTCTTGGCGGCGGCGGGGGCGTTCTGTCCGGCGTCGGCCGTGGCCGGCGCGGCGGCTTCGGCGGCGGGCGCCGCTTCGGCGGGCACGGCCGGGGCCGGCGGCGCGTTCTTCGCGCGCTGTTCGGCCAGCCACTGCTCGAATTCGGCCTTCGGCACGGCCTTCACCACGATCGGCATGAAGCCGTGATCCTTGCCGCAGAGTTCCGCGCACTGGCCGCGGTAGATGCCCGGGGTTTTGATCTCGGTCCAGGCGTCGTTGACGATGCCCGGAATCGCGTCCTGCTTCCAGCCCAGCGCCGGCACCCACCAGGCGTGGATCACGTCGTCGGCCTTGATCAGGAAGTGGATCTTGGTGTCGACCGGCACCACGAGCGGGTTGTCGACATCGAGCAGGTAATGCGGATGATCCGCGCCGCGGGCGTCGACGCCGCTCTGTCGGATCTGGTCGCTCTTGCGGTCGAGGCGACTGGTGAAGCTGACGGTATCGCCCGGCTTGTCGCCCGGATACTCGTAATGCCACAGCCACTGGTAGCCGGTGACCTTGATGGTCATCGCCGCGTTGCGGGTGTCGTACATCGCGATCAGCTTGCTGGTGGCCGGGAAGGCCATCAGCACCAGCAGCGCCACCGGCACCACGGTCCAGATGATCTCGAGCTTGGTGCTGTGGGTGAAGTCCACATCGGGCTTGGCGCCCGTGGACTTGCGGAACTTGAACATGGCGTAGGCCATGGCGCCGAACACGATCACGCCGATGACGACGCAGATCCACAGCGCCAGCATGTGCGCGTCGTAGGCGTGCTTCGACGACTCGGTCACACCCTGGCCCATGTTCAGCTGCCACGGTTTCGGGTCTGCCGATTGTGCCATCGCCATCATCGGCATCAGGAGCCCGGCCAGCGGCCATGCCGCCCGCATCCGACCCCATCCCGTCACACACGCACGCGTTCGCACCATGGTCCAACACCCCGAAGTCGCGACTCGACCGAGTCGATGCAGATGAAAGAGTTACGTAGGGAGCCGGGCGGCGGAGGCAGGCGAAACACCTGTCCGACCACGAAGCGATTCCCGGAAACCGGAGAATGGTAGCCGTTCGCCGCAGACAGGGGCAAGGGAAGCCCACCGCGCATACGCGGCCGAAGGGGTACAAATGCAGGCTCGCGCGCTGTTAGTATCCGCGCCTCGCCGTCTTCCGGACCGCCGTGAACGCCCTCCTGACCCCCGAACTGCCGGCCGTTCCCGATCCTCTCCGCGCGGCCATCACCGCGGCCTGGGTCCGGGACGAAGCCGAACACGTCCGCGAACTGCTGGCCGCGGCCCGCCAGCCGGAGGCCGACCGCGCCGCCGTCCAGGCCACCGCCGCCGACCTGGTGCGCCGGGTGCGGACGCGGGCGCAGGACCAGGGCGCCATCGAGGCCTTCATGCGCCAGTACGACCTCGGCAGCGAGGAAGGCGTGCTGCTGATGTGCGTGGCCGAAGCCCTGCTCCGCATTCCGGACCAGGACACCGCCGACAAGCTGATCCGCGACAAGCTCGGCGACGCCGACTGGAAGCGGCACATGGGCCAGTCGGACTCGGTGCTGGTCAACGCCTCGACCTGGGGCCTGATGCTCACCGGCAAACTGGTCGATCTGGCCGACGACACCAAGCGCGACGTCCACAACGCCTTCAAGCGCCTGATCGGCCGCGTCGGCGAACCGGTCATCCGTCTCGCCGTGCGCCAGGCGATGCGGATCATGGGCCATCAGTTCGTGATGGGCCGCACGATCGACGAAGCCCTCGCGCGCAGCCGCAAGGGCGACAGCGCGAATTACCGCTATTCGTTCGACATGCTGGGCGAAGGCGCGCTGACCACGAAGGACGCGCTGCGCTACCTCGACGCCTATCGCGTCGCGATCCATGCCATCGGCCGCAGCGGCGATTTCGTCTCCGCCGACCCCGCTTCAGACAGCGTGTTCGCCGCGCCGAGCATCTCGGTCAAGCTCTCCGCCCTGCACCCGCGCTACGAACACGCCAAGCGCAGCCGCGTGTTCGCCGAACTCGGCCCGCGCCTGCTGGAACTGTCGCAACTCGCGAAGCGCTACGGCATCGGCCTGACCATCGACGCCGAAGAAACCGACCGCCTCGAAATGTCGCTCGATCTGATCTTCCGGGTGCTGTCCGACCCGTCGCTGGCGGGCTGGAACGGTTTCGGCATCGTCGTGCAGGCGTATCAGAAGCGCGCGCCGTTCGTGATCGATTTCATCGCCGATCGCGCCCGTGCGCTGGGCCGGACGATCCCGGTGCGGCTGGTGAAAGGCGCCTACTGGGACAGCGAGGTCAAGCGCGCCCAGGTCGACGGCCAGGCCGGCTATCCGGTGTTCACGCGCAAACCCAACACCGACGTGTCGTATCAGGCCTGCGCGCGCCGGCTGCTCGATGCGACCGACGCGATCTACCCGATGTTCGCCACCCACAACGCGCAGACCATCGCCGCGATTCATCGCATGGCGACCGGCAAGGCCTACGAATTCCAGAAACTCCACGGCATGGGCGACGACCTCTACGCGGAAGTGATTCCCGCGGACCGCCTGAACGTGCCGTGCCGGGTCTACGCGCCGGTGGGTTCGCACGAAGACCTGCTGCCCTATCTGGTGCGCCGCCTGCTCGAAAACGGCGCGAATTCCAGCTTCGTCAACCGCATCACCGACGAGAGCGTCGCCATCGACGACCTGATCCGCGACCCGGTCGAAACCGTGTCGGCGTTCGACAGCATTCCGCATCCGCGCATTCCGCTGCCGGTGGATCTGTATCGCAGTTTCCTCGCGCTCGACACCAGCAACGACAGAGACAATTCCATGGGCATCAACCTCGCCAACGATTCGCAGCTGCAGACCCTCGCCGGGCAGATCAACGCCGCGGGCGCCGGCAGTTGGCGCGCGATGCCGCTGGTGCCCGGCGCGAATCTCGCCGCCGACGCCGAATCCCGCGGCATGCTCGGCGTGACCAATCCGGCCGACCGCCGCGAAACCGTCGGCCGCTGGCAGCCGGCGGACAGCGCGACCGTCGAGAAGGCGCTGAAGAACGCCGTCGCCGCGCAGCCGGACTGGGACGCCACCCCGGCCGCCAGCCGCGCCGCGATCCTCGAACACGCCGCGACCCTGCTGGAAGCGCGCATGCCGCAGTTCATGGCGATGTGCACCAAGGAAGCGGGCAAGACCCTGCCCGACGGCATCGCCGAAGTGCGCGAAGCCGTCGATTTCCTGCGCTATTACGCGGCCCAGGCCCGCAAGCATTTCGCGGTGGAACCCCTGCCCGGCCCGACCGGCGAATCGAACACGCTGCAGCTCGCCGGCCGCGGCGTGTTCGTCTGCATCTCGCCGTGGAATTTCCCGCTGGCGATCTTCATGGGCCAGGTGGCCGCGGCGCTGGCCGCCGGCAACAGCGTGATCGCCAAGCCCGCCGAACAGACCAATCTCATCGGTTACGCCGCGGTGAAACTCCTGCACGAAGCCGGCATCCCCGAAGCCGTGCTGCAGTTTCTGCCCGGCGATGGCGCTACCGTCGGCGCGGCGCTGACCCGCGACCCGCGCGTCGCCGGCGTCGCCTTCACCGGCTCCACCGAGACCGCGCGCGCGATCAACCGCGCGCTGGCCGGCCGCGAATCCGGTGCGATCGCGGTCCTCATCGCCGAAACCGGCGGCCAGAACGCGCTGATCGCCGACTCTTCGGCACTGCCGGAACAACTGGTCAAGGATGCGCTGTCGTCCGCCTTCACCTCCGCCGGCCAGCGCTGCTCGGCCGCGCGCGTGCTGTTCGTGCAGGAAGACATCGCCGACAAGGTCGTGCACATGCTCGCCGGCGCGATGGCGGAACTGAAGGTCGGCGATCCCGGCCTGCTGTCCACCGACGTCGGCCCGGTGATCGATGCCGACGCGCTCGCGCTGCTGGAAGACCACGCTGCGAAGATGGCGAAGGACGCGACGCTGATCGCCACCGCCACCACCGACGACAGCATCGAACACGGCACCTTCTTCGCGCCGCGCGCATGGGAGCTGAAGTCGCTGTCGCAACTCACGCGCGAGAACTTCGGTCCTGCGCTGCACGTGATCCGCTGGAAGGCCGACGAACTGGATCAGGTCGTCGACACCATCAACGCCACCGGCTTCGGCCTGACCCTCGGCATCCATTCGCGCATCGACGAAAGCATCGACCGCATCGTCCAGCGCGCGAAGGTCGGCAACATCTACGTCAACCGCAACCAGATCGGCGCGGTCGTCGGCGTACAGCCCTTCGGCGGCCAGAACCTCTCCGGCACCGGCCCCAAGGCCGGCGGCCCGCATTACCTGCCGCGGTTCGCGACCGAGAAGACCGTGACCGTCAATACCACGGCCGCGGGCGGCAACGCATCGTTGTTGACGCTGGGCGATTGATGCCATCGCATCGATGAGGTGAAGACACGGGCCGCGCATGCGGCCCGTGTCTTTTTCGCCGATCATTCCGGTGGCGGGAGAGCGTCTCGAAAAGCATCGTCATCCTCGCGCAAGCGAGGACCCATGCCTGATCGCCGCTGATGGCTGGGTCGTCGCTTGCGCGAGGATGACGAGGGTCATGTTTCTCCTCGGAAACACAGCACATCCCCCGCCCGGATGCCAGCCTGTACGCGCGCGACACGCGCGGTGACAATCGGACTTCAACCGTTCAACGTCAAAGTCCCGATGTCCAGCATGACCGTCACGCACGAAAGCCTGCCTGCCCCCGTCCGCTCCGCCGCCGTCATCGCGACCGGCATCGCAGAGACCATCGCCGCGGAAATCGCGGCAAAACCGGCGCAGGTGCGCGCCGCGGTCGAACTGCTCGACGAAGGCGCGACCGTGCCGTTCATCGCGCGCTATCGCAAGGAAGTCACCGGCGGACTCGACGACACCCAGTTGCGCGATCTCGAATCGCGGCTGGCGTATCTGCGCGAGATGGAAGAGCGTCGCGATGCGATCCTCGCGTCGATCGCCGAGCAGGGGAAGCTGACCAAGCCGCTGCTGGACGATCTGCTGGGCGCCGATACCAAGGCGCGGCTGGAAGATCTGTATCTGCCGTACAAACCGAAGCGGCGGACGAAGGCGCAGATCGCGCGCGAAGCCGGACTGGAACCGCTGGCCGATGCGATCCTTGCCGATCCCTCGATCGCGCCAGACGAACGAGCAAGGCAATTCATCGATGCCGACAAGGGCGTGGCCGATGCCGCCGCCGCGCTGGACGGCGCGCGCGCGATCCTGATCGAACGCTTCGGCGAAAACGCCGCGCTGGTCGGCGAACTGCGCCTCTGGCTGCAGGCCAAGGGCGTGTTGCGGGCGAAGGTCGTCGCCGGCAAGGAACAGGAGGGCGCGAAGTATCGCGACTACTTCGATCATGCCGAAGCGCTGTCCACGATTCCTTCGCACCGCATGCTCGCGCTGCTGCGCGGCCGCCGCGAAGACGTGCTCACGATGGATCTCGAACCCACCGCCGATGTCGAACAGGGCCACGCCTATGCCGAGGGCCGCGTCGCGCTGGCCGCCGGCATCGCCGCGCAGGGCCGTCCCGCCGACAAGTGGCTGACCGACACCTGCCGCCTGGCCTGGCGCGCGCGGCTGCTGATGAACCTGTCGCTGGAGCTCGTCGCCGCCGCGCGCGAGAAGGCCGAAGCCGAGGCGATCGCGGTCTTCGGCGACAATCTCAAGGATCTGCTGCTGGCCGCGCCCGCGGGCCCGCGCGTCGTGCTCGGGCTCGATCCGGGTTTGCGCACCGGCGTGAAGGTCGCGGTGGTCGACCGCACCGGCAAACTCGTCGCCACCGACACGATCTATCCGCACGAACCCAAACGTCAATGGGACGGTTCGATCGCCGCACTGAAGCGGCTGTGCGCCGAACACGGGGTCGAACTGATCGCCATCGGCAACGGCACTGCCTCGCGCGAGACCGACAAGCTCGCCGGCGAGCTGATCGCGAAACATCCGGAGTTGAAGCTCACCAAGGTCATGGTCAGCGAGGCCGGCGCCTCGGTGTATTCGGCCTCGGAGCTCGCCGCGCGCGAATTCCCGCAACTCGACGTCAGCCTGCGCGGCGCGGTGTCGATCGCGCGCCGGTTGCAGGACCCGCTCGCGGAACTGGTGAAGATCGAACCCAAGGCGATCGGCGTCGGCCAGTACCAGCACGACGTGAATCCCTACGCGCTGGCGCGATCGCTCGACGCGAAAGTGGAGGACTGCGTGAACGCGGTCGGCGTGTTCGTGAACACCGCGTCGGCGCCGCTGCTGGCGCGCGTCTCCGGGCTGTCGTCGTCGGTGGCCGAAAACATCGTCGCCTTCCGCGACCAGCACGGCGCGTTCAGATCGCGGCGCGATCTGCTGAAAGTGCCGCGCCTCGGCGAGAAGACGTTCGAACAGTGCGCCGGCTTCCTGCGCATCGCCGACGGCGATCAGCCGCTGGACGCGTCGTCGGTGCATCCGGAAGCCTATCCGGTGGTCGAACGCATCGTGAAGGCCTGCGGCAGACCGATCGCGCAACTGATCGGCGATGCGGCGACGCTGCGCAATCTCGAACTGCAACCGTTCACCGACGAACGCTTCGGCCTGCCGACCGTGCGCGACATCGTGAAGGAGCTGGAAAAACCGGGCCGCGACCCGCGCCCCGAGTTCAAGGCCGCGCGCTTCGCCGACGGCATCGAGCGCATCGCCGATCTGCAGCCGGGCATGGTGCTGGAGGGCGTGGTCACCAACGTCGCCGCGTTCGGCGCCTTCGTCGACGTCGGCGTGCATCAGGATGGGCTGGTGCACATCTCCGCGCTGTCCGACAAATTCGTGAAGGACCCGCGCAGCGTGGTGAAGGTCGGCGATGTGGTGAAGGTGAAAGTCATGGAGGTCGACGTGCCGCGCAAGCGCATCGCACTCACCTGCCGCCTCGACGACGTGCCCGGCGAATCGCGCAGCGGCGGTCGCGACGACGCGCGCAAAGCCGACGCACGCCAGGCCGGCCCGCGGCCGGGCGGCCAAGGCCCGAAAGACGGCGGCAACGCGAAACCGCGCCCGGGCCAGTCCGCACCACCCGCCAATACCGCGATGGCCGACGCCCTGCGCGCGCTGAAGCGCTGAGCCCGGTCCGGGGAGAACCGATCGGGGGCGTACAATGCTCCCGATGCCCGCCAGTGCCGCCATCGCCGCCGAGCAAGTCCGTCTGTCCGTCGCGCCGATGATGGACTGGACCGATACCCATTGCCGGAACTTTCACCGGCTGCTCGCGCCGCATGCGCGGCTGTACACCGAGATGGTGCATGCGAACGCGGTGATCCACGGCGACCGCATGCGCTTGCTGGCGAAGGACGACGGCCAGCATCCGGTCGCACTGCAGCTCGGCGGCAGCGAACCCGCGCTGCTGGCGCAGGCCGCGCGCATCGGCGCGCAACACGGCTTCGACGAGATCAATCTCAACTGCGGCTGCCCGTCCGATCGCGTGCAGGCGGGCCGTTTCGGCGCCTGCCTGATGCGCGAACCATCGCTGGTCGCCGACTGCGTGGCCGACATGATCGCGGCGGCGCCGGATACGCCGATCACCGTGAAATGCCGGCTCGGCGTCGACGACGACCACGAGTGGGAACGCTTTCTCGCCTTCGTCGACGCCATCGCCGACGCGGGCTGCAGGATGTTCGTGATCCATGCGCGCAACGCCTGGCTGAAGGGTCTGTCGCCCAAGGAAAACCGCGAAGTACCGCCGCTGCGCTATGACTGGGCCTACCGGTTGAAACATGAGCGACCGGCGTTGCGGGTGATCGTCAACGGCGGCATCGCCGATCCCGCCGAAGCCACCGCGCATCTCGAACATGCGGACGGCGCGATGCTCGGCCGCGCGGCGTATCACGACCCGTTTCTGCTGCATCGGCTGGATGTCGCCTGGTTCGGCGGTACAGAACGCACGCGCGGCGAACTGCTGCGCGCGTGGCGGCCGTACGTGGAGGCGCAGCTCGAACGCGGCACCTTCCTCAAGCACATGACCCGCCACATCCTCGGCCTGTTCCACGGCGAACGCGGCGGCCGCGCGTTCCGCCAGATTCTCAGCGAAGGCGCCCACCGTCCGGGCGCGGACTGGTCGTTGATCGAACAGGCGCTGGCGTTCACCGAAACCGCTCATGGCCAGCCGTTCGACGAACGCGCCGCCTGAGACGCGCCACCTGACCGGACCGAGACGACCGACGCCGATGCTGACCCGCGACACCGCCGTCTTCGTCGACTTCGCGCGCCGGTGCGCGCAGGACTTCGGCCCCGCCACCGCGCAGGCCGCGTTCCTCGTCGCGCCCGACGGCTTCGGTCTGGCCGTCGAATCGGCCAGCGACAACCGCTACATGGCCGAGGCCGCCGCCTTCGACGCGGCGCGCGCGTCGGCACAGCACCGCGAACTGCAGCGCGCACTGTCTTCGGAACTTCCTGTGGTGTGCTTCGCCGGAGACCCGGCGACGCCCGACGCGGTGTTCCCGAACAACGTGTTCGCGACCGCCCGCGCTGACGCGCGAGGCGGCCGCGATGCCGCGCGTTTGATCGTCGGCCGGATGCGTCATCCGGTGCGTCGGCGCGAAGCGACACGGCCCGATATCCGCCGTTTTTTCTCGGAGACGCTCGGTTATGCCGAGGTCGACCTGTCGACCCAACCTCACGCCTGCGAACTGACCGGCGCACTGGCGATCGATCGTGCCCGCGGGCTCGGCTTCTGCGGCCTCTCGGAACGTTGCGACGAAGCCGGTGCGCGCGCGATGCACGAGGCCTTCGGGCTGCGGGCGACGCTGATGTTCGACCTCGCACCGGGCGAGTACCACACCAATGTCGTGCTGGCCGTGCTGGCCGGCCGCGCCGCCCTGCTCTGCGCCGACGGCTTCGCCGATCCGGCCGCGGTGAAGGCCATCGCCACGGTCTACGCGCCGCATGCCATCCGCCTGTCTCCCGCGGAACGGGCCGCGTTCGCCGGCAATGCGATCTCGCTGCATGCGGACACGGTCTGGATGAGTGCGACCGCGGATCGCGCACTGTCCGAGGCGTCGCGCTCCGCCCTGACGGCGGCGGGCTTCCGTGTCCGCAGCGTCGCGCTGGACGCGATCGAGGCCGCTGGCGGATCCTTGCGTTGCTGCGTCGGCGAGGTGTTCTGAGCCGACGTGACGTATTGCGGACTGAACCCCGGCCGCCCGTCAGCCGGGCGTAAGAAAAAGTTAAGGACGGATTCACCGCCCGGTTTCGAGAATGCCAATCCCAAGCGCGACGATATGTTTCGTCATCGCCGCCGCCCCGACCAGAGTGCATGCCCATGTCGCTGTTTCGCCGCTGTCTGCCGCACACCGTTCTGGCCATCGCCATCGCTGGCGTCGCGCTGCCGGCGGCTGCGCAGCAGGGACGGCGCCCGCAGCCGCCGGAACCGCCGCGCACGGGCCAGGACGATTCGGTCTCCGATGCGGTACGCAGGATCGAACGCGCCAACCGCGGTCAGGTGTTGAGCGCGGAGCGCATGCAGTACGACGGTCGCGACGTCACCCGCATCAAGGTCGTCGACGACGAAGGCCGCGTCCGCATCTACATGGACGATCCGCAGCCGGCCAGCGAGGGTCGACGGTCGCCGCAGCGCGACGACAACCCGCCGCGTCGTCGCCGCGGCGACGATTGAGCGTAATGCACGATTTTCACTGCATCGTGCGATTTGCCGCACCCGCCTAAGCGCAATCTGAACAAGTCGACCGCTCTGCGTCCAGCCGTCGTCGTGCGCGGCTATGCTCCGATCCTGAACGAAACGCCGGTCCCCCGCCGGCCTGGAGCAACCGATGCGCATTCTTCTCGTCGAAGACGAAGCCCCTCTCCGCGAAACCCTCGCCGCCCGGCTCAAACGCGAAGGATTCGCAGTGGATACCGCCCAGGACGGTGAGGAAGGTCTGTACATGGGACGCGAGGTGCCCTTCGACATCGCGATCATCGATCTGGGTCTGCCCAAGATGTCGGGCATGGAGCTGATCCAGGCCCTCCGCGCCGAGGGCAAGCAATTCCCGGTGCTGATCCTCACCGCCCGTTCGAGCTGGCAGGACAAGGTCGAGGGCCTCAAGCAGGGCGCCGACGATTACCTGGTCAAACCCTTCCACGTCGAAGAGCTGCTGGCGCGCATCAACGCGCTGGTGCGCCGCGCCGCCGGCTGGAGCAAGCCGTCGCTGGAATGCGGGCCGGTCACTCTGGACCTCGCCGCGCAGACCGTCAGCGTCAACGGCGGCAACGTCGACCTGACCAGCTACGAATACAAGGTGCTGGAATACCTGATGATGCACGCCGGCGAGCTGGTCTCGAAAGCCGACCTCACCGAGCACATCTACCAGCAGGATTTCGATCGCGATTCCAACGTCCTCGAAGTCTTCATCGGCCGCCTGCGCAAGAAGCTGGACCCCGACGGTGCGCTCAAGCCGATCGAGACCGTGCGCGGCCGCGGCTACCGCTTCGCGATCGCGCGGACCGGCGACGTTTGAGGCGCCCGCGCTGATCGCCTTCCGCCGCCGCGCATCGACGCGCGGCGGCGAAGCGTCCGACGTGCCGACACGCCTCCACCGACGACGCCATGGCCACCCGTGAACGTCTCTACCACTGGCGCCCGCGCTCGCTGCAGACGCGGCAGTTGCTGGCGGCCAGCGTCGGCCTGATCGCTTTCCTCGCGCTGGCGGGCTACGCGCTCGACCGCGCCTTCCTCAGCACCGCCGAAAACGCCATGCGCGAGCGCCTGCGCGATTACGCGCTGGATTTCGCGGGCAAGACCGAATTCAGCCGTGGCGGCGATCTGGTGCCGCCGATGGAAAGCCAGCTGCCCGATCCGCGGCTCAAGCGGCCCGGCAGCGGGCTGTACGCGCAGATCGTACTGCCGTTCGTGGTGTGGGAATCGGATTCGGCGCAGGGGCCGGAACTGCCCGACGTGAAGATGCTCGCGCCCAAACGGCAGATCTTCGAGGGCCCGCTGGACATCGTGCGCTCCAACGGGACACGCACGCGCGCCTATCGCTACGGCTACGGCCTCGCATGGCCGGGCGACGATCTCTCCGACGAAGTGCCCTACACCATCTACATCGTCGAGGACACCGCGCGACTGGAGAACCAGTTGACCGTGTTCCGGCGCGCACTCTGGGGTTATCTCGGCGGCGTCGGCGTGCTGTTGCTGCTGCTGCAGGTGCTGGTGCTGCGCTGGAGCCTGCGGCCTCTGCGTCGCGTCATCGACGAGCTCAAGCGCGTGCAGCGGGGCATCGCCATGCGGATGAGCGAACGCCATCCGCGCGAACTGGAACCGCTGACCGAAAGCATCAACGCCTTCATCGAAAGCGAACGCGAGAATCTCGATCGCCAGCGCAACATCCTCGCCGACCTCGCGCACAGCCTGAAGACGCCGCTGGCGGTGCTGCGCAGCCGCATGGACAGCGGCACAGACGGGCCCGAACTGCGCGCCGAACTGGACGAACAGCTCAAGCGCATGAACGATCTGGTCGGTTATCAGCTCAGCCGTGCGGCTTCGGGCGGACACAAACTGTTCTCCGCGCCGCTGGCGATCGAAGCGAACGCCGAGGAACTCGTGCGCGGGCTGGAAAAGGTCTATGCCGCGAAGGGCGTGTTGTGCGAATTCGAGATCGACGCCAGTGCGCGCTTCTACGGCGAGAAGGGCGATCTGCAGGAACTGCTCGGCAATCTGCTGGAGAACGCGTTCAAGTGGGCCAGTTCGCGGGTATTGCTCACCGCGAAGGCCGGCGGCACCGCGCCCAACCGACGTCCCGGCCTGCTGCTGGTGGTGGAGGACGATGGCCCCGGCATTCCGGAAGAGAAGATCGCGCTCGTCCTGCAGCGCGGCGTACGCGGCGACGAGCGCGTGCAGGGCCACGGCATCGGCCTCGCGATCGTGCAGGACATCGTCCGCAGCTATCGCGGCGAATTGAAGGTGTCCGCATCGCACGAACTCGGCGGCGCGCGCTTCGAGGTCGTACTGCCCCCGGGGTTGTGAGCGCGACGCCGCGGTCAGGCGACGCGCGTGGCGAACGGCGAGGGCCCGTAGAACCTGTCGAGATGCGCCGCCACCGTCGGCAGGGTCTCGCGCAGCAGGGCCGGTGCGCTGAAGTGATACTCGGTGCAAACCGCGAAGAACTCTTCCGGCGCTTCCGCGGCATAGGGATCGATCGCGGTTTCGCGACCGGCGTCGACCGCGTCCGCGAACGCGTCGTAGGCGGTCTGGAAATCGCGCGCCCATGCGCGCTGCCAGTCGCGCGGCAGCGGTGGCGTCCCGTCGAGGGCACCGTCCAGCGCGTCGATCTTGTGCGCCATTTCGTGCACCGCCACGCAACAGCCGACATCGGGTTCGGTCAGATCCGCACGCACATCGGCCCAGGACAGGATCAGCGGGCCGGCCTCCCAGGCCTCGCCGATCAGATCATCGTCCCACGCATGCATGACCCCGGCGGCATCGGTGTGTTCGCGCGCGACGCGGAAAGCATCGGGATAGACGATCAATTGCGACCAGCCGTGCAGGCCTTCGGCACCGAAAGCCAGCAGCGGCAGACAGCACAGAGCAGCAAGGATGCAGCGCTGATCGTCGTCGAGCACGAGCCCATCGAGCGAGGTGATGGTCTTGGTGTGCAGGAACCGTGCGCTCAGCGCGGCGAGCCGGGCATCGCGCTCGGGGTCGAGCGCTTCGACCCATGGCACCGCGGCGCGCACGCGACGCCACCGTGCGGGATCGAGAGCGGGAGCGGGGCGGGCCAGCAGCCCGCGGAGCCAGCGCAAACCCGGGCGACGCTCAGCGGAACATGCCGGGCAGGAAGCGGTGCCAACGGCTGTCGCGCACCGGTGCGGGCGTGTTGCCGCGGCTGGCCGGGCGGGGTTTTCCCGCGGCGGCAGGCGTGGCCCCGCGCTTCGCGGCAGCGGGTTTCGATGCGGGCGCGGCGCCGTTGGCGACGGCATCCGCGACGACGGCATCGGGGCACTCCGCGTTATCGCCATCGGCGGACATCAATGGAGACGTGCGGGCCAGAGCAGGCAGGCTGAAAGCCAGACCGAGCGTGGCGAACACGAGCAGGGTCAACGGTGCGGAGCGGGTGCGGCGCATGGTGGCGTCCAGAGGGCGAATCCCCATAGGTCGCCGACTATAGCGCGGATGCGGCAGTCGCTGCGCGACCGGAGGCTGAACGGCAACTTGCTGCGTCGCAGCATCCAACCGCGTCGAGTTGGGGCAGACTCGCGGCGTGAACAGCCCAGCCCAAGGCCGGCAATCCGACTCGGCCGCCCGCCCCTCACCCGCGACCGACACCACGCTGACCGCAGCCACCCTGCGGCGTGCATTGATCGCGGGCGCGCGCCGGGTGATCGCCGCCCGCGACGGTCTGAACCGGATCAACGTCTTCCCGGTCGCCGACGGCGACACCGGCAACAATCTCGCCTTTACCCTCGGCAGCGTGCTCAACGGGGCGCTGAGCCGTCGCAGCCGCCACATCGGCGAACTGCTGCGGCGGATCGGCGACGACGCCATCGACGGCGCGCGCGGCAACTCCGGGGCGATCCTCGCCCAGTTCCTGCACGGCGTGGCCGAACACGCGCGCACCCAGCCCGTGCTGGACGCGCAGACCCTGGCTGCCGCGGTGCGCCACGGCGCCGACAGTGCCCGCGGCGCGCTGGCGCATCCGGTCGAAGGCACCATCCTCAGCGTGATCGACAGCTTCGCCGACGCGATGGAAGAAGCGGCGACCCAACTTCGCGACGATCCGCGCGGCGGTTTCGTCCGCGCGCTGGCGCAGGCGCGCAGCGCGCTGGCGCGCACGCCGCAACAGATGGCGTTGTTGCAGCGGGCCGGGGTGGTCGATGCCGGCGCACAGGGCTTCGTCGATCTGCTCGAAGGCATCGCCGAGTTCGTCGAAGGCGGGCCGCGCGCGCTGCGGGTGCGCGCGCACGTGGCCGCCGCGAACGATCTCGATGCCAACGACCCCCACGATCACGATGCGCACGCGGCGCACGATGCGGTCGACCCCGAGCGCCGCTGGTGCACCGAATGCCTGCTGATCGTCGACGGCGCCAGCGGACGGACGATCGAACGCGAACCGCTGCGCGCGGCGCTCGAAGCGATCGGCGCCGATTCCATGGTGCTCGCGGGCGGCGGTACCCGCATGCGCGTGCATGCGCACGTCGGCGCACCGCAGCAGTTGTTCGACGCCTGCGCCGCGTTCGCCACGGTCGAAGGCATGAAGGCGGACGACATGCTGCTGCAATCGCGGAGCCCGGCGCGCGCGGACCGGGTCGCGGTGATCACCGACAGCGCCGTCGATCTGCCCGAGGCCATCGCCGAACGTCATGCCGTACACGTGGTGCCGGTGCGGGTGAATCTCGACGGCCGCGATTACCTCGACAAGATCGGTCTGGCCACCGGCGAGTTCTACCGGCGCATGGCCGCATCGCGGCAGTTGCCGCGGACCAGCCAGCCGCCGCCGGGCGATTTCCGCCGCTACTTCGATTTCCTCGCCGCGCATCATCCGTCGGTGGTGTACGTCGGGCTTTCGCGCGGGGTTTCCGGCACCCTGCAATCGGCCGAGCACGCGGCCGCGCGCGGAGACGCCGCGAAGATCGCGGTCTTCGACACCATCAACGTCGCCGGCGGTCAGGGCCTGCTGACCTGGCGCGCGGCCGAACTGGCCGACGCCGGCGCGGATGCCCGGACGATCCTGCGCGAACTCGAACGCCTGCGCCCGCTCACGCTGACCTGGGCGATGGCCCGCGACATCAGTCACGCCGTGCGCGGCGGCCGCATTCCGGCATGGGCCGAACCTGCGGTGCGCTTCACCGGGCTGACGCCGGTGGCGAAAGTGAACGCCGACGGCAAGCTCGGCGTCGCCGGCGGTCTGTTCGCGAAAGCGAAGGCGCCCGAAGCGTTCGCCGCGTATGTGGCGAAGCGGGCACGCAGATCGCTCGGCAAGACCACGCGCCTGCGCGCCATCGTCGGTCACTGCGATGCCTTCGCGGATGGCGAACGCCTGCTCGCGGCGCTGCGCGCGCGGCTCGATCTGGCCGAGGCGTATCTGGTCGAAACCGGTCCGGCGATCGGCGCGCATGCCGGGCACGGGACGCTGGTGGTGGCGCTGCAGCCCGCACCCGCGGACGAAGCGCCGCGACCATGAGCGCGGAGAACCCGCGCGCATCGGCCAGCGGCGATGCCGTGTTCGACCTCTGACGGCTCCGCGGACGGCTCACCCGCTGCCGATTTCTGAAAGAATGCAGACCGCCGCCGCAATCCCCGTTGCCCACGCCTGATGATCGCCCTTTCCGCGCTCGGATCGATCCTCGCCGCCTATCTGCTCGGCTCGCTGTCCGGCAGCCTGCTGCTGGGCAGACTGCGCGGCATCGACATCCGCACACAGGGCAGCGGCAATGCCGGCGGCACCAATGCTTTCCGCACCCAGGGCGCGAGATTCGCGCTCGGGGTGGTGATCATCGATATCGGCAAGGGCGCACTGGCGGCCTGGCTGGGACTGCGCTTCGCCGGAAGCACGCATGTCATGTGGTTGCCCTATGCGGCCGCCTTCGCGGCGGCGCTGGGACACGTCTGGCCGATCTGGCACGGCTTCCGCGGCGGCAAGGGCGCGGCGACGGTGGTCGGCGGCATCGCGGTGCTGTGGCCGATGGCGATTCCGCTGTTGCTGGCGGTCTGGCTGTTGACGCTGATCCTCACCGGCTATGTCGGCCTGAGCACGATCCTCACCGGTCTGACGGTCGCGATCCTCGCGCTGGCGACGCAGGCGGACGCGGCGCGTCTCGCGTTCGCGGTCGCGGTCGCGCTGCTGCTGTTGTTCACCCATCGCGCCAACATCGCGCGGCTGCGCGCCGGTACCGAATCGCGCTTCGAGAAGGCGCGGCTGTTGCGCCGGATGATGCGGCGCGCATGACGAGCGCGCTCGACGACGCCTCTGACGACCCGCTCGACGCGACGATACTGCGCGCGCGGCTGTCGCCATCGGCGGCAACGGCCTACGCCGCGATCGAGATCGTCGACGCCATCGATTCGACCAACAGCGAACTGTTGCGGCGCACGACGCCGTCGGCGGGCATCGCCGCGCTGTTCGCCGAACGCCAGAGCGGCGGACGCGGGCGCCAGGGCCGGGTCTGGGCGTCGCCGCCGGGCGCGAATCTCTACCTCTCGCTCGCGCGCCGCTTCCAGGGCGGCCTCGCCCGGCTCGGCGGCCTGAGCCTCGCGGTCGGGGTCGCCGTCGCCGAATCGCTGCAGGCGCTGGGCGCGACGGACGTGCGGGTGAAATGGCCGAACGATCTGGTCGTCGCCGACGGCGACGCCCTGCGCAAACTCGGCGGCATCCTGATCGAAGGCGGCCTGCAGGACGGCGGCGCGCGCGCGGTGATCGGGCTGGGGCTCAATGTCCGCATGCCCGCGCAAGCCACGGATGCCATCGATCAGCCGTGGACCGATCTGCACGTGCGTCTCGGCGACGCGCTGCCGTCGCGGAACGCGATCGGGGCCGCGATCCTGACGGCGTCGGCCGATGCGCTGGAACGCTTCGATGCGGAAGGCCTCGCGCCGTTCCTGCCGCGCTTCGCGGCGTTGGACGCATTGTCCGGCACCGAGATCTCGGCGACCATCGCCGGTCGCATCGTCGACGGCGTCGCCTGCGGGCTCACCGAAGACGGCGCGCTGCGACTGCGCGCCGCCAATGGCGAAACGATATTGCGCGCGGGCGAAGTCAGCGTCCGCAGGCGCGCGCCGGCGCCGGCATCATCGACGCTGGCATCATGAGCGCACGATGACGATCTGGCTGTTCGATCTGGGCAACACCCGGCTGAAATATGCGGCGCTGCGCGACGATGGCGTCCCGGGCGAGGTGTGCGCCATCGCGCACGACGGCGCGCACCTGCCCGCGGACTGGGATGCGGCGCTGCCGGCGCGTTTCGATGCGGCCGTGCTCACCAGCGTCGGCGCGCCCGCGCTGCGGGTCGCGCTGCTCGATGCCCTCACCGCGCGCTGCGGCCGGATCTCGATCGCGCGCACGGTGTCGCGCTTCGCCGGTTTGCGCATCGCCTATCCGCAGCCGGAAACGCTGGGCGCGGACCGCTTTCTGGCGATGCTGGGCGCGCGCGCACGGATGCCGCACGAAGCGGTGCTGGTGGTCGGCGTCGGAACCGCGATCACGCTGGATCTGGTCGATGCCGACGGTCTGCATCGCGGCGGCCGCATCGCGCCCTCGCCCGCGCTGATGCGCGAAGCGCTGCACGCGCGCGCGGCGCAATTGCCGGAACGCGGCGGCGCATTCGTCGCGTTCGCCGACAACACGCTCGACGCGCTGCGCAGCGGCTGCGACGGCGCGGCGCTGGCGCTGATCGCACAGGCGCTGCGCGATGCGGAACGCCTGCTCGGCGCGCATCCGGCGCTGCTGCTGCACGGCGGCGGCGCCATGGCTTTGCGCGACGCGTTGCCCGTCGACGGCCTTCACGCCCCCGCGCTCGTGTTGGAAGGCCTCGGCGTCTGGGCGACAATGCCGGCATGACGATGCGCGCATTGATCGTGTTGCTGGCGGTGCTGAATCTCGGCGTGACCGCATGGTGGCTGTTCCGCCCGGACGCTGCGCCCGTGGCCGTCGGCGAGGACGCGCCATCGGGCGTCGCGCGACTGCAACTGGTGAGCGAACGCCCCGACCTGCGTCCATCACCGGGCGCCGGAGAACTGCAGCGCGTGGCCGCTGTCGAGAGCGGCGAAAGCAGCGCCAGCGCCGCGACGCCGGTCGAGCGCTGCTACAGTCTTGGTCCGTTCAACGACCCCGCGGTCATGGCCGCGGCACAGAACGCGCTTCGCCCGCTCGCCCTGCGCCTGCGCGCACGCACCGTCCAGCGCGACAGCGGTCGCGGCTGGCGCGTGTTCCTGCCGGCCGCGGCCGATCGCGCCGGCGCCGAGGCCGCCGCCGCGCGCCTTCGGGCCGCCGGCTTCACCGATCTGCTGATCGTCGCCGATGGCGCCGAAGCCAACAGCGTCGCGCTCGGCCGTTTCAGCACCGAAACCCGTGCCCGCCAGCACGCGCAGGCGCTGGTGGCGGCCGGCTTCGAAGCCCGCGCCGAAGCGCTGGGCGAGGCGCGCAGCACCGGCTGGATCGATCTCGCCGCGGCCGCGGACTTCGAGGCTGCGGCTGCCCGTCGCGCCAGCCGCGCCGCGGAGGCCCGCGGCATCGATTGCGCCAGCGTCCGCTGACGGCCGCCGTCTTCCCGCAGCAGGGTCGTCTTTCAACTCCCTGCTAGAATCCAGCTCCCGTCGGGCCGCTTCCTCGCCCGGTCGCTGCGCGCCGGCATAGCTCAGTTGGTAGAGCAACCGCCTTGTAAGCGGTAGGTCGTCCGTTCGAATCGGACTGTCGGCACCACCCCGGATCTTCCCGGTCCCTGTCACGCCCTCTTACCGGATGCCCGTCATGTCGCGCAGTTTTCCGCCCGTGTCCCTGATCGGCGCACCCACCGACATCGGCGCCGGACACCGCGGCGCGCGGATGGGGCCCGACGCGCTGCGCATTGCCGGCCTGGGCGAAGCGCTCGCCGCGCGCGGCATCGATGTGCTCGACCGCGGCGACCTGTCCGGCCCCGGCAATCCGTGGCTGCCTCCCACCGCCGGCTATCGGCATCTCGACGAAGTCGTGGCCTGGAACCGCGCGCTGATGGACGCCGTCGGCGCCGAACTGCGCGCGGGCCGCCTGCCGATCGTGCTCGGTGGCGACCATTGCCTCGGCGTCGGTTCGATCACCGCGGTCGCCCGCCACTGCCGCGACACCGGCAAGAAACTGCGCGTGCTGTGGCTCGACGCGCACGCCGACTTCAATACCAGCGATGTCACACCGTCGGGCAACGTCCACGGCATGCCGGTCGCCTGCCTCTGCGGCCTCGGCCCCGATGCCCTGGTCCGCCTCGGCGGCAGCGCCCCGGCGATGCGCCCGGACGAGATCCGCCAGATCGGCATCCGTTCCGTCGATCCGGAAGAAAAGCGTCTGGTGAAGGACTACGGGCTCGACATCTACGACATGCGCTACATCGACGAGGTCGGGATGAAGCGCGCGATGGAAGAAGCGCTGGAAGACCTCGACGACGACACCCACCTGCACGTCAGTTTCGACGTGGACTTCCTCGACCCCAGCATCGCCCCGGGCGTCGGCACCACGGTGCCGGGCGGCCCGAACTATCGCGAAGCGCAGCTGGTGATGGAGATGATCGCCGACACCGGCCGCATGGGTTCGCTGGACATCGTCGAACTCAACCCCGCGCTGGACAACCACAACGCCACCGCCGAACTCGCGGTGGATCTGGTGGAAAGTCTGTTCGGCAAATCGACGCTGATGCGGGATTGAGCGCGGCGGGCACCCTCTCCGGTAGCGCGGCCTTCAGGCCGCTGGCAGGTGCCGTGCAGTGTTCGGCGGCACGGCTTCGATCAGTGGATGACCGGACGTGCCGCTCGACCATCCGCGAAATGTCCGCAGCCCGGATCAGCGCGTACGCGCGGCCGACACGACCTCGTCCGGCAACAGCGGATAGACCCGGCTGATCGCGCAGCCGAAGCCCGCCGCCAACCCGCCTTCGCTGAGCGGGCGCAGGATCGCGGCGCTGCCGAAGGACAGGTCTTCGTTGCGGGAGAAGAACGCGCGATCGCCCGGCGTGCCGCAGATCGCGCTGCCGCCGGTCGGCGATTCCAGCCGCAGCGTCTGCATCGTGATCATGTCGGAACACTGCCCGGCGAGCTCGACGCGGTAATAGCGATTGCCGCCGCTGCGCAGCGGCGACACCTCGACCACGATGTCGTCGCCGTCTTCGCGCCAGCCGCGCATGTGGCGCGCATCCAGACAGTACGCGGTGGTGCCGCCGAACGTGCGACGTTGCTGCCGGGTCCGCACTTCGATCGTGTCGAGCGTGTTCCTGTCGCGCGCGTCGGAGCCGTCGACGCTGGACGCATAGCGACGGCCACGCAGCGCATGATCCGCGTATTCGCGCGCATCGATCTTCGCCAGACCGGCGACGACGCAGCGACGGTCGCCCAGATCGAGGTACTCCTCGTTGCTGCCGCAGACCCAGCCTTCCCGGCTCACCAGCGTCGGCCGATCCCGCATCAGCGCGGCCGGACAGGCATCGGCCAGTTCGAGCCGATAACGCGATTCGTCGTTGAGGCGCAGCGCGAGGGTGTGCGCATCGCTCTGGTGGGCCTCGCGTACTTCGCGCGCATTGAGACAGTGCGGCGCGGGCGGCGGCGGCTGGGCCGCGACTGCGTGGCCGCCGCAGAGCGCGAGCAGCGCGACGAGCGGGAAGCGTCGCCATGCCATCGAACGGCATGCCATCGGACGACGCGTCTTGCGAAGAAATGTTTTCATGCGAACCTCACCGCGCCATCGACGATCGCCACCGGCACCGCGCGCAGCGATTGCCCGCGACAGGGGCCGGCCACGCATTCGCCGGCATCGAGTTCGAAGGTCGCGCCATGGGCGGCGCAGACCAGTTGACCGGCCTTGGACAGCAGGAAGCGACCCGGCGCCCAATCCAGGCGGCGACCGGCGTGCGGGCAGATGTTGAGCCAGGCACGGACGCGCTCGCCGCTGCGGTGCAGGATCAACGATTCGGCCACGCCGTCGATCTCGGCATCCAGTGCGAACGGCACGCCGTCGGGCAGCGCGTCCAGCGCGACCAGCGGCGCGGCGTCATCCTCTGCAATTAACGAAGTTCTCACACCTTCCGTCATCGGGCGTCCGATACTGCGGCGACCGGCCGCGCGCCTTCCCAGTGTGTCACGACACGTCGCATGTTCGCTCATTCCGTGTTCCATCGTCATCGCCACCGGGTCCGCGATTTCTTCGCCCCGCGCAAGCCCCGCCACCGCCTCCTGCGCGTCGCCCTCGCCCTGTTCGGGGTGGCCGTGCTGGCGCTGCTGCTGGTGATCGGGCTGGCCGTCGGCGCGGCGATGCTGACGGCGGGGCTGCTGTCGCGGGCCTGGTCTTCGAAAGCATGGCGCCGTCGCGGCAAACCGATCGCCGCCGATCCGAACACGCTGGAAGGCGAATACCGCGTGCTGCGCAAGCCGGTGCTCACCACCGGCCGCTGAGCCGCCGCCGAACCGCAATCGATTCGAACACGCGCGCACGACCCTCGACGCGCCCCCCGTGCCCGCGCGATCATGCGGGCATGAACGACACCGCCCACGATCTCATTCCCGCCGCGCCCACCGCGCGCGTGCCCGTGCAGGGTTCTGGCACGCTCTCGGCAGGCATGTTTCCGGTGCGCCGCATCTACTGCGTGGGCCGCAACTTCGCCGACCACGCCCGCGAGATGGGCGCCACCGCCCCGGCCTCGAAGGCCGAGCGCGGCACGCCGGTCTTCTTCCTCAAGCCCGCGGATGCCCTGGTGACCGACGGCGTCGCCACCTATCCGCCCGGCACCCAAGATCTGCATCATGAAATCGAACTGGTCGTCGCGCTCGGCGCGGATGCGCCGCCGGGCGTTCTCGATCCCGCGCAGGCCGATGCGCTGATCTTCGGCTACGGCATCGGCCTGGACCTCACCCGCCGCGATCTGCAGGTCGCCGCCAAGGCCAAGGGTCTGCCGTGGGACATCGGCAAGGCCTTCGACGAATCCGCGCCGATCAGCGCGCTGCTGCCGGCTGGCGAGGTCGGTGCGCTGGCGCCGCGCACGCTGTCGCTGCGGGTCAACGGCGAACTGCGCCAACGGTCGACGCTCGACCAGTTGATCTGGGACGTGCCGGAGATCCTGCACGAGCTGTCGAAACTCTACGCGCTGCGCGCCGGCGATCTGATCTTCATGGGCACGCCCGCCGGCGTGGCCGCGCTGCAGCCGGGCGATGTCTGCGAAGGCGCGTTGGACGATCTGATCCACCTCGACTGCCGGATCGCCCCGCCGCGCTGAAGGAATACGCCGAAAACACGCGCCGCAACGCATCGCGAACACAACGCGCGGCCCGCGCAGGGCCGCATCCGCCGCACCATCCACCTCCCGGAGTACGGTCCATGAGCATGATCTCGGAATTCAAAGAGTTCGCGATGAAGGGCAATGTCGTCGATCTGGCGATCGGCGTCATCATCGGCGCCGCCTTCGGCAAGATCGTCAGCGCGCTGGTCGACGGCGTGATCATGCCGATCATCGGCAAGCTCACCGGCGGCGTCGATTTCAGCGAGGCCGCGTGGGTGCTGCAGGAGGCGGTGATCGGCCCGGACGGCAAGGAAACCGCGGCCGCGGTCGCGATCAAGTACGGCGCCTTCGCGCAGACCATCATCGACTTCACCATCATCGCGTTCGTGCTGTTCCTGGTCATCAAGGCGATGAACCGCATGAAGAAGGCCGAAGCCGCCGCTCCGGCCGCGCCCGCCGAACCGGCGGAAGACGTGCTGCTGCTGCGCGAAATTCGCGACATGATGAAAAAGTGATCGGTGGAATCGTCCGTTCCGCATCGGTCGCGGCGGGCGTGACCGACGGCAGGGCCGGCAGAAGCCGCGGGCGGTTAGAGCGTGTTACACACTTTTGATAGGTCGCGAAGGCCGTCTGCGGGCCTGAGCCAAGGCGCGCGCCGCCGCCAAGGCTGGTGGCCTTGGCAAGGTGCGCAACGCCGGATCGGGCCCGCAGACGACCTTCCCTCCGGGTTGCGCCCCTGTGGCGCCGATCCCGCGGCCCGTGGCTTGCCTTGGCCACCTGCCAAGGCTGCGCCACGGAACCTTGTCTCGGCGTCACAGGCTGCGCAACGCGACCTATCAAAAGTGCGTAACACGCTCTACGCTCGCGGCTTCTTTTTTGAGGCCGGAGATAGGGATGCGTTCGAGTCCGTTGTTTGCCGCCGCCATCCTCGCAGCGACCCTTGCGACATCCGTCGCGCTGGCCGCGCCGCCGCGCGAAACCCGCATCCCCGAGGCCGCGCTCGCCACCGCCGCGCAACTGCGCGAGCAGGCGCTGCAGGACCGCACGTCCTGGCAAGTGGTGGAATCGCTGACCACGGAGATCGGCCCGCGGCTGGCCGGCAGCGAGGCCGACGCGCGCGCCGTGCGCTGGGCCGAGGCGACCTTCAAGGCGCTGGGCTACGACAAGGTCTGGCTGCAGCCGGTGAGCTTCCCGAAATGGGTGCGGCGCAGCGAGAGCGGTGCGGTACTC
Organism: uncultured Lysobacteraceae bacterium; assembly: GCA_946480825.1. The sequence continues at coordinate 45,572 of CAMLLG010000007.1, read as the reverse complement.
GGCGAATTCGCGCAGCCGCTGCACCTGACCGCACTGGGCGGCAGTCCGGGCGGCACGGTCGAGGGCGAAGTGGTGCGCTTCCCGGACCTCGCCGCACTGGAAGCGGCGCCGGCCGGATCGCTGGCCGGCAAGATCGCCTTCGTCGACTACACCATGCAGCGCGCGCGCGACGGCAACGGCTACGGACCGGCCAGCCGGATCCGCAGCCGCGGACCGAGCGCGGCGATCCGCGCCGGCGCGATCGGTTACGTGATGCGCTCCGCCGGCACCGAACAGCACCGCTATGCGCACACCGGCGTCACCCGCTTCGACGAGGGGCTGACGCCGATCCCGTCCGCCGCGCTGGCGCTGCCGGATGCGGAACAACTCACCCGCCTGCTGACGCGCGGCAAACCGCTGCGCATCCGGATCGCGCTGGACTGCGGCTGGGACGGCACCGCGTCGTCGTTCAACGTGATCGGCGAGATCACCGGCGGCGACCGCAGGCTGCGCGACGAAGTCGTCGTCATCGGCGGCCATCTCGATTCCTGGGATCTCGGCACCGGCGCGGTCGACGATGGCGCCGGCATCGGCATCACCATGGGCGCGGGCCGTTTGATCGCGCAGTTGCCGAAGGCGCAGCGACCGCCGCGCACGATCCGCGTGATCGCGTTCGCCAACGAAGAACAGGGCCTGTACGGCGGCAAGGTCTACGCCGCGGAACACAGGAACGCGATCGCACGCCACCAACTCGTGGCCGAAAGCGACTTCGGCGCTGGCCGCATCTACGGCTTCAACACCAACGCCGCGCCGCATGCGCAGGCCGCGGCCGCGCAGATCGCCGCTGCGCTGAAACCGCTGGGCATCGAGGCGATGGCCAAGGGCGGCCCAGGCCCGGACGTGGGCCCCATCGCCGCCGAAGGCGCAGCCTGGGCCTGGCTGGGCCAGGACGGCAGCGACTACTTCGATCTTCATCACACGCCCGACGACACGCTGGACAAGATCGACCCCGCGGCGCTGGCGCAGAACACCGCCGCCTATGCGGTGTTCGCGTATCTCGCCGCATCGGCCGACGGCGGCTTCGGCAGCGCGCCGAAACGCGCGGCCGCCAAGCCCTGAGCGGCGAAGCCGCACACCACACCACACAGCACCCACCCCGGATCAAGGAGAGACCCATGGCATTCCCGACCGCCGTCAACGATCAGATCACCGATGCCGTCACCCAGAGCAACATCAAGGTGATCGGCGAGGCCCCCGCATTCGCGATGGGTTCGATCTACCAGGCGATGGCGCATTCGACCGGCATCCTGTTCGAGAACGCGGTCGCCGCGCAGCAACAGCAGAACACGCTGGCGCAGGCAGCCGCGAATCAGGGCGTGATGCAGATCTATTCGCTCGACACCACCGCAGCGGCCGGCGCCACCGAAAAAGTCGCGCAGACCGGCGTGGCCGACAATCTCACCAGCCTGCTGACGGTGTTGAACGCGTTCCGCAATCAGCCGATGTCGCTGAAAGCGGCGCCGATGGCCGACGCATCGCTGTCCACCGAAGCCGGCGCCGAGACCGCCGACACGACGGGGCACGAGATCGTCGACCAGATCCGCGCCGCAGTGACGTTCTCCAACGAAGCCGTGCTCGGCAACGCGCCGGCCTTCATCGCCGGCCTGCACAGCGCCGTCGACGCGATGGCGCATGCGCTCGACACGATGAACCGCGTCACCCACGACAACATGGTGCACATCCTGCAGGAAGCGGCGCTGGCGGCCACGCTGGCGGCGATGATCCGCGAACCCGAAAAGTCCACGGAATACGAAGCGGTGCTGCAGGCGATCAAGCGGATGGAGTGACGGCACGGGGCGGCGATGCGCCCGCCGCTCATCGCAGATCCAACACTTGTCGGTAGAGCGGGCTTTAGCCCGCTGCTTCATCATCGGAAGCGGGCTGGTTTTCAACAGCCGGGGGCTGGTCAACCCGCTTTACCGCAGTCACGTCAGCGGCGCTGCGATCGCGCCCACTCCGCCAGCAACACCGCCGTCGCCGCGGCGACGTTGAGGCTTTCGACCGCGCCGCTGCCGGGGATCGACAGGCGCAGGTCGCAGGCCTTGGCGAGGTCCGCGTCCATGCCTTCGCCTTCGGCGCCGAGCACGTAGACCAGCCGCTGCGGCAGCGTCGTCGCGAACACATCGCCGCCGCCGCGGACCACGGTGGCGGCCAACGCGAAACCGGCGCCGCGCAACTGCGCAATGGCGTTGTCTTCCCGACCCAGACGCACGAAGGGCACCGCCTCCGCGCCGCCTTCGGCCACGCGCGCCGCGGCGCCGGAGAGCGCCAGCGGCGAATGCTTCGGCAGCAGCGCGGCGGCGACGCCGAAGTGCGCGGCCGAGCGCAGGATCGCGCCGAGATTGTGCGGATTGCCCACGCCGTCGAGCCACAGCGCGCAGCATGGACCGGGCGGCAGTTCGCGCAGCCAGGCCGTGAGCGACTGCGGCTCTTCGCGCAGCACGTCGGCGACCACGCCTTCGTGATGCGCGCTGGCGGCGAGTTTCTGCAGATCGGCCGGATCGACCACGCGATAACCGACGCGGTTGGCGACGCACCACTTCAGCAGCGGCTGCAACTGCGGAATGCGCGCTTCGGCCAGATAGAGTTTGCGGATGGCGTGCGGGCGATGCGCGAACACCGCGCGCACCGCGTTCAGGCCGTGGATGCGCAGTTCGGCATCGCGGCGGTGGCGCGCGGATTCGCCGGAAGGCGGAACGGCGCGGCCGTAGGGAGAATATTCGGACATGGCGGCATTCTACGCGCAGCCGCGCGACGCCCCGGCGTGTCGCCTCAGCGCCCGAAGAAGAACCAGCCGGCGATCAGCACGATCAGCAGCAGCCAGATCAATCCCCGGCCGCCCTTGTCGCCGGGCATCACCGTCGGCACGCGCCGGCCGGCCATGATGTCCTGCGTATGCTCGCGGCTCTCCCGCTGGCCCTTGGTTTCCGGGACGCTGTGCGGGCCGGAATGGTCCTTGCCCTGCGCCTGCAATTGTGTCGCGACCTGCTGCACCATCTGCATCGCCGCCTTGAGATCGTCGCCGGTGAGTTCGCGCACCAGCTTGATCGCGGTCATCTTGTCGCCGCGCCGCAGGGCATCGATGACCGCCTGCGGGACCTGGTTCGGAGCGTTCATGCGGTTTCCATCCTGTTCCCCCGGGATCGGCGCGGGTCCAGCATAACGCGGCGACTGCGCCGCCGGCTGAAATTCTCGGCATCGGTGCCGATAGCGGTGCACCGAATGTTGCGTCACCTGGGCCGGCCGCGTGCGCCTCCGCTTGCGGGGGAGGATCGAAGTGGGGTGGACGGTCATGCGCGATGCATGCCCCCATCCCGACCTTCCCCCGCAAGCGGGGGGAAGGAGAGTGGAGCGCGGTGCGCCGGGGCTCACGCCATGATCGGCGACCAGACGATCAGTGCAGGACCATCAATGCCCGCCGACCTGCGGCGTTTCCGCCTCCAGTTTCTCCAGCGCGTGCTTCACCGCTTCCGGCGACCGCGTGTACGGCGCCAGCACGCGGTAGAACGCCGGCACCACGAACAGCGACAGCAGGGTCGAGAACGCGACGCCGAAGATCACCACGATGCCGATGGTGGCGCGGCTGGCCGAGCCGGGACCGCCGGCGACCACCAGCGGGATCGCGCCCATGATCGTCGCCACCGAGGTCATCAGAATCGGCCGCAGGCGCACCGCGCAGGCGTCGAGAATGGCATCGCGCACGTCGCGGCCTTCGTCGCGCAACTGGTTCGCGAATTCGACGATCAGAATGCCGTTCTTCGCCGCCAGCCCGACCAGCATCACGATGCCGATCTGGCTGAAGAGGTTGAGCGTGCTGCCCGCCACCCACAGACCGAGCAATGCGCCGAGCACGCCCAGCGGCACGGTGAGCATGATCACCAGCGGATGGATGAAGCTCTCGAACTGGGCCGCCAGCACCAGATACACCACCAGCAACGCCAGCGCGAAAGTCAGCAGCACCGCGCCGCCGGCCTTCCGGAATTCGCGCGATTCGCCCTTCCAGTCGATCTGCGCGGTGTCCGGTAATTCCTCGCTCACCACCTGCTCCGCCCAGGCGATGGCGTCGCCCATGCGATAGCCCGGCGCGAGGCCCGCGGAAATGGTGATCGCGCGCAGGCGGTTGAAGCGGTTGAGGCTGCCGGCCTCGGCCAGTTCGGTGATGGTGACGAGGTTCGACAGCGGCACCAGTTCGCCGTTGTTGCCGCGCACCTGGATCGCCGACAGGTCCGCCGGCGTGGCGCGCGCGGTGCGCGAGGCCTGCAGGATCACGTCGTATTCCTCGCCGTTGTCGACGAAGGTGGTGACGCGGCGGCTGCCCATCATCGTTTCCAGGGTGCGGCCGATCTCGGTCACCGATACGCCGAGGTCGGCGGCGCGGGTGCGGTCGATCAGCACCCGCATCTGCGGACGGGTTTCCTTGTAATCGGAATCGGCGGCGAAGAAGTTCGGATTCTGCTCGATCCGCGCGAGCACGCGGTCGCGCCACTGCGCGAGTTCGCCGTACTCGGGGCCGCCGAGCACGATCTGGAACGGCTGGCCGCCGCCGCGGGTGAGACCGGTGCGCACCTGCGGATTCACGCGGACGCCGGGCAGCGAGCCGAGATCCTTGCGCAACTGCGACACCACCTCGTCGGTGGTGACCTCGCGCTTGTCCCAGTCCTGCAGGAACACGATCGCCTGACCGGTGTGCATTTCCTCGCTGGCGCCGAAGCCGCCGGGCACGCGCGTATTCACACGCTGCAGCGGCTTGCCCTCGCCCACCTGCTTCAGCAGCACCTCTTCGACCTGATTCACCTGACCGACGGTGTAGTCGAAACCGGCGCCTTCGGGCCCGACCACCGACGCGAAGAACACGCCGCGGTCTTCCGGCGGCGCCAGTTCGCTCGGCACCAGCTTGAACAGGAATCCGCTGGCCACCAACGCGCCGATCATCAGCGCACCGAACAGCCACACCCGGTGGATGCTGCGTTCGAGCAGATTCCGGTATCCGCGCGACACCGCATCCAGCCCGCGCGCGATGCCGGCGTGCATGCGATTGGGTTTTTCGGTGTCGTGCGGGCGCACCAGCTTCGACGACATCATCGGCGTCAGCGTCAGCGCGACCAGCGCCGAAATGGCGACCGCCGCCGCCAGCGCCACCGACAGTTCGCGGAACAGTCGACCGGTGTTGCCTTCGAGGAAACCGATCGGCAGGAACACCGCGACCAGCACCGCGGTGGTGGAGATGACGGCGAACGCGACCTGCCGGGTGCCGCGCTTGGCCGCGACCAGCGCCGGCTCGCCGAGGTCGGCGCGGCGCTGGATGTTCTCCAGCACGACGATGGCGTCGTCCACCACCAGGCCGATGCACAGCACCAGCGCCAGCAGCGTGAGCAGATTGATCGTGAAGCCGAAAGCGTACAGGGCGATGAAGGCCGCGATCAGGCACACCGGCACGGTCACCGCCGGGATCAGCGCGGCGCGCAGGCTGCCGAGGAACAGCCAGATCACCAGCAGCACCAGCGCGATCGCCTCGAACAGCGTCGCCCACACCCGGTCGACCGCGGCCTCGATGAAGATGGTGCTGTCGAAGGCGACGAAAATGCGCGTGCCTTCCGGCAGCGACTTCTGGATCGCCTCCGCTTCGGCGCGGGCCGCGCGAGCGACATCGAGGCTGTTGGCGGTGGAGGTCTTGACGATGCCCAGGCCGACGTTCGGCACGCCGTTGCTGCGGAAGTAGGCGCGGCGTTCGGAAGAGGCGAGTTCGGCGCGGGCCACGTCGCCCAGGCGGACGACATAGCCGTCGGCGCCCTTGCCCAGCGGGATCTGCGCGAAGTCGGTCGGGCTGAGATAACTGCGCTCGACGCGCAGGGTGAAATCGCGCTCGGAAGATTCGATCCGGCCCGCCGGGAGTTCCACGTTTTCGGCGCGCAGCGCGCTTTCGACGTCGCCGGCGGTGAGGCCGCGCGCGGCGAGCGCGTCGCGATCCAGCCAGATCCGCATCGCATAGCGCTGCTGGCCGCCGACGCGCACCTGCGAGACGCCGTTCAATGCCGACAACCGGTCGACGACGTAACGGTCGGCGTAGTCGGTGAGCTGCAGCGTGTCCATTTTGGTCGAACTCATGTTCAACCAGAGGATGACTTCCGAGTCGCTGTCGGCCTTCTCCACTTCGGGCGGATCGGCCTCTTCGGGCATGCGATCGAGCACCCGGCTGACCGCATCGCGGACATCGTTGGCCGCGGCCTCGATGTCGCGGTCCAGGGTGAATTCGATGGTGACCGACGAACGTCCGTTGACGCTGCGCGACTGCAGGCTCTCGATGCCTTCGATGCCGGCCAGCGCGTCTTCCAGCACCTGGGTGATGCGGGTTTCGACCACGCCCGCCGACGCACCCGGATAGGCCACGTCCACCGACACCACCGGCGGATCGATCGCCGGCAATTCGCGCAGAGTCAGGCGCGTGTACGACATCAGCCCGAGCACGATCAGCAGCAGGCTCATGACGGTCGCGAAGACCGGGCGTTCGATCGAGATGTCGGACAGGCGCATGGGTCAGCCTCCCGGCGCCGGGGCGGGCGCCTGCGGTTTCGCTGGGGTCGGTGCTGCGTTTGCGGAAGGCGCAGCCGATGCGGGGGCTTCGACCACCTTCGCACCCGGGCGCAGTTTGCCGGTGCCGTCGACGACGATGCGGTCGCCGGCCTTCGCGCCTTCGACCACTTCGGCCTTGCCGCCGCCGCGCGCACCGATGACCACGTCGACCTGTTCGACGCTGCCGTCGTCCTTCACGCGGTAGAGGAAACTCTCGCGACCCACCTGCACCACCGCGATCTCCGGCACCAGCAGCGCTTCGCGCGTGGCGCCCGGCAGTTCGACGTTGACCAGCATGCCCGGACGCAGCAGGCGTTCGGGATTCGGCAGATCGGCGCGCACCGTGATCGCGCGCGTCGCGGGATCGACGCGGGCGTCGATGGTCGCGACCGCACCGGCGAACGTGCGGTCCGGCCAGGCGGCGGCGCGCCCCTCGATCACGCGTCCGGGCGCGGCCATCGACAGCTGCGCTTCGGGTAGCGGGAAATCGACGTAGACGCGGGCGAGATCGTCGAGCGTGGCGATGGCGACGCCGGGCGTCACCAGCGAACCGGGGCTGACCTGACGCAGACCGAGCACGCCGGAGAACGGCGCGCGGACCACGCGGTCGGCGAGCTGCGCGCGGATCTGCGCGACCCGCGCCTTCGCCGCATCGCGGGTCGCGCGCTGGTTGTCGAGCTGCGAGCGCGCGATCAACTGCTGCGCCGCGAGTTCGCTCTGGCGTCGATACAGGCGCTCGGCTTCGTCGGCGGCCGCCTGCGCCTCGGCCAGCGCGGCCTGCTGCTGACGATCGGACAGCGTGATCAGCGGCGCGCCGGCGCGCACTTCGTCGCCGCTGTCGAAATGCACCTGCTCGACCAGTTCGCTGACCTTCGCGGTGACGGTCACGGATTCGCGGGCCTGGACGGTGCCGATGGCGGAAATGCGTTCGGCGAAGGTCTCCGGTTGCAGACGCACCATCGTGACCGGCACCGGACGGTCGCCGCCGCCCTGACCACCGCCGGGACCGCCGCCCGGTCCGCCTGCGGCCGCCTTGTCGTCGCCGCAGGCGACGAGCGCGAGCATCAGCGCGAACAGACCGATCGCGCGCGCGGCGCGGGGCGGCAGGGAAAAGGGTGGGAGACTCGAACAGCGCCAGGACATCGGACAGCCCGTCGTGGGATCGGCCTTCGATTGTAGCGGCTGATGCTCAAGCCGCCGTTGCGCCCGAACCGCACGAACGGCATCGATCTTGCGCAGATCGCCCATCGATCGCCTGCCGATCACGCAAAACGCACGAAAACATGACCTTTGGCCTACGTCCGCGCGTGACCTTCGGCCTATCCGATGCGACCATCCGGCAACACTGCGTTTCGCCGGGGGAGGCGCGATGACGTCGTCGGTCCGCAATCTGATCTTCGCCAACGCCGCGACCCTGGTGGCCGCGTTCGCGTTCGACTGGCCGGTCGGCGTCCTGATGTGGACCTACTGGATCCAGAGCGTCGTCGTCGGGTGGTACGCGCGCCAGCGCATGCTCGCACTGGTGCGCTTCAGCACCGCCGGTTTCACTTCCGGCGGCAGACCGGTGCCGGAGGACGAAACGGGCAAACGCTCGACCGCGAATTTCTTCGCCTTCCACTACGGCGGCTTCCACCTCGGCTATCTGGTGTTCCTGTTCGCCCAACATGCGTTGTCGACGTGGTGGGACGCCCTGGCGATGCTCGCCTGCGGGCTGTCGTTCGTGCTGTCGCAGCGCGCGACCTGGGCCGCACAGCACGCCGCGGATCTGCGCGGAAAACCGAATCTCGGCGCGTTGATGTTCACGCCGTATCTGCGGGTGCTGCCCATGCATCTGGGCATCATCTTCGGCGGCGGCGCCGGAAGCGGCACCTTCGCCCTGCTGCTGTTCGTCGCGTTGAAGACGGCCTCGGACATCGGCCTGGATCTGATCGACCGCAGGATGGCCGAGCACGCCGCACGGAAAACGATGCCCGCATCCGGGTGAGCTGCGGGCAAATCGCCGACGCACCGTTCGCGGACATCTACGAAAACGCCGAAACGAAAACGCCGGCACGGGGCCGGCGTTCGCTGAAATGATCGATCGATCCTGCCGGCACATCGCTGTGCCGGCGCTCGCTGACGCACGCGGCAGTGCCGCGCGAACGCGTCAGCTCTCCCATTCGCCCAGGGCGGCGAGGCCGTTCTCGCGGGCGCGGGCGTAGACCGTTTCCTGCGCCTTGGCCAGATTGCCCACCAGATCCTGCGACCAGATCTTCAGCGCCGCCGACTGCATCGCGCGGCCGTAGGAGAACGACAGTGGCCACGGGGTCTCGTACTGGTTCATCGCATTGAGATGCGCGGTGGCGTCGTGGTCGTTCTGGCCGCCGGAGAGGAAGACGATGCCCGGCAGGATCGCCGGCACGGTCGACTTCAGGCAGGTCAGCGTGGCTTCGGCGACTTCTTCCACCGAGGCCTGCTCGGCGCAATCCTTGCCGGAGACGACCATCGAGGCCTTCAGGATGGTGCCGGTGAGATCGACGTCGAACAGGTGCAGCGCCTGGAACAGCGCGCGCAGCGTGGCTTCGGTGACGCTATAGCACTCGTCGATGTCGTGGGTGCCGTCCATCAGCACTTCCGGTTCCACCATCGGCACCAGACCGCATTCCTGACACAGCGCCGCGTAGCGCGCGAGGGCATGGGCGTTGGCTTCGATGCAGGTGCTGGTCGGCAGGCCGTCGTCGACGTTGATGGTGATGACCGCGCGCCATTTGGCGAAACGCGCGCCGAGCGTGGCGTATTCCTTCAGGCGTTCGCGCAGGCCGTCGAGGCCTTCGGTGATCAGCTCGCCCGGGCAGCCGGCCAGCGGGTGCGTGCCCTTGTCGACCTTGATGCCCGGGATGATGCCGTTGTCCATCATCACCTTGGTGAACGGCACGCCGGCCCTGGTGGACTGGCGGATGGTTTCGTCGAACAGGATCGCGCCGGAGATGTGTTCGTTGAGGTTCGGCGTGGTCAGCAGCAGCTCGCGATAGGCGCGGCGGTTCTCTTCGCTGTTCGGAATGCCGACCGCCTCGAAACGCTTGGCGATGGTGGCGTTGGATTCGTCGATGGCGATGATGCCCTTGCCCGGCGCGACCATGGCGAGGGCGGTGTCGGCAAGCTGTTCGATGCTCATGGAAAAGTCCTGGTTGGGGCGCCTGGCGGAGAGGCGGGAGGGCGGGCGGGTAAGTCGGCCATTATACCCGCAGCCCGGACCCCGGCACGCACCGAAAGGCCATTGCGGATCAACGACATAGGCGATCCAGAAAGCGTCGGCGACGCCTCTCTTGCATACGAATTCATGCGCCGCCGCGCACGGGCGGCACCGATCGGGCGATCAGGCGCTCTGGCGGATCTGCTGCACGAGCTTGGTCAGCACGTTGCCGGGGCCCATCTCGCGGAACTCGTCGACGCCATCCGCCACCAGCCGGCGCACGCTCTGCGTCCACTGCACCGAATGACTGATCTGGCGCACCAGCAGCGACTTCACCGCCGCGGACGCATCGTCCGACGGATACGGTTCTGCGGTGACGTTCGCGATCACCGGCAACGTCGGCGCCGCGAAGGTCATCGGCGCGAGAAAATCGGCGAATTCGTTCGCGGCCTCCACCATGTAACGCGAATGGAACGCGGCGCTCACCGGCAGCGGCATGTACATGCGCGCGCCCGCGGCCTGCAGCAGCGGCCCGACCTGTCCCAACTCGTCGACGGGCCCGGAAATCACGGTCTGCGTCGGCGAGTTGAAGTTGGCGACATCGATGCCGGCGAGGCCGTTGTCGCGCAGCACCGCGGCGATCGCGTCCGGGGCGAGACCGATCACCGCACCCATGCCGCCGCCGGTCGCCTGCGCCATCAACGCACCGCGCTTCTGCACCAGGCGCAGGCCGGTCAGGAAATCGAACACGCCCGCGGCGTGCAGCGCGTTGTATTCGCCGAGACTGTGGCCCGCCAGCATGTCCGGACGCGCGCCTTCGGCCATGGCCTTGTAACCGTGCAGCGCGTTGACGACATACAGCGCCGGCTGGGTGTAGCGGGTGTCCTTCAGCCGGTTGTCCGGATCGTCCAGACACAGCTCGCGCATCGAGTAACCGAGGATCGCATCGACCTCGCCTTCGACCTCCACGTATTCGCGCACCTCGTCGAACAGTCCCTGTCCCATGCCTTTCTTCTGCGAGCCCTGACCGGGAAAGACGAATGCGAGCATGGAAATCTCCGGAATGGCGTGAGGCGCGCATTCTGGGCGCCGCGGCGGCACGGGGGCAAGCGTATGGACCGATGGCGCATGGAAAAGCGGCGTCGGCGACGCGTTCCGCGATGCGGGGCTCGCAATCGCGGCCGTCATCGAAGCGAAGAAACAATCCAACCTGTCGCCCCGGCGCAGGCCGGGGCCCAACCTTGCGGCTTTTCACGCAAGAACTCGGGACTGATCTTTACGCGTTCTGTCCGGGAAAAATGGAAGTGCGTCTGATTCAACCTGGGCAGAAAACGCTGGGTCCCGGCCTGCGCCGGGACGACGGCGCGGGACAATCCGGTCTTTCGATCGCGGATTCAGGTGCGCAACCCCAGCCACACCAGGCCCGCAACGCCGAGCAGACCGATCCAACCCGGATGCCGGCCGCGCGTGTTGACCAGCACCAGCAGCGAACCGCCGAGCATCGACATCGCGATGGCCTGCGCGATGAAGTCGTGCTCCGCCGTGCGCGCGGACGACGCCAGACGCAGCAGCATCGCGGCCATGCCCACACCGAACACCGTCAACAAATGCCAACTCGCCCACAGAATGCGGACGTTCGGCCCGGTCAATCGCTCACCGCCGTCGCTGGGAACCACGCGGCCGGGCTTCCGCATCCGCCGGAAGATCATGACCTCGCCGAGGATCGAATGCACGAGCGCGACGACGATGGCGAGGATCGCGGCGGCGGTGAAGGCGGTGGACGAGATCATCGGCGATTGCCCCGGAATCAATCGATTTTTCTCGGAATGCTGCGCGAGAATTCGGAAAGAAGCTGCGAACATTGCAAACCGAAAGGCACCCTGACATCCACTTCATAGCCCTCGAATGTGCCGCCTTGCATATGTTCATCGCCCAGCATTGCGCGAATCTGGTGAATGAAGACCTCGATGTCGCCATTTGAACAACAGAAGCTGGTGGCAAAAACACGCCGGACATTGTTTCCGATGCCCACGCTCAACAGCGCCATGTTCTGCGGGTGAAAACCGAACCCGAGAAAAACAAGGGTTTCGGCTCGAAGGACGCTTTCATGAATCGCCCTCAGCGAATCATGCTCTTCCAACTGCTCGGTGAACGTACGAATCCTGCCGGCTGCTGCTATCAGAGCGGATTCGTCCAGCTTGGCCCCATAAGGTACGGCCGACGGCCCACCCTCGAAAGGCAAGCGGCCGATCGAGCCATAGGGATGGATGATCTCCAGCTTCGAGATCAGATCGGCCGCTCGCCGGGAATCGATTCCGTAGTACTTTTGCAACGCGACATGCAGAAACTTCTGGATGCAGCGGTCGTAGTTGAAGGTGATGAACGATACGTTGTCGAAAACGGAATCGATCCCGTCCAGATCGATCCGCTCATGCAGCATTTTCATGAACGCTGTATACCAAGTGCCGTTCAGCCGACCAAGATCGACTCTTTCACGGCCGGGTTCGCCGAAGAACAACTTGCTTTTTCTTTCGGCCTCAAGGATCGAAGCCACGATTCCGATCTTTCCGCAGAACTGGAGGCGTTCGTCTTTTTTATGCGCGTCCAGAAAGTTGTCGATGGATGGCGCAACAGGAACAGCACCTTCGATCATTCTCGCTTTCTGATAATACAAATCCCCGCTATCTCCGCACCTGTTAAGCGTACTCATCAATTGCGTTGATCAGCTCGATATCGCCTGAGATCCGCTCGACTCGGCCCTTGAATTCAATTTTTAGCTTCTTGGCAATTGTTTCGAGCAACGCAGACCCGACCGGGAGATCAATCTCCGCACTTGCTCCCGCACCAACAACAAATAGCGTCTTCGATTCGAACATCCCGCCCCCCAACCGCGCTGCGCCCGACTTCCTGAAAAGGATCTTACAGGGCGTGCAGGCCATCCACCATCTCGGTCAAAGCCATGTGCGAGGAACGGGAATTGCAATCGAGGACTGACGCGATCGTCCCAACGCCCGCTCCGAGCCAGCGACCCATATCGGAATGGGAGACCCGGAGGGCGGCGGACAGGAGGTCCGCCGTTTTTCTACGAGACAAGGATGTCTCGTAGAAAAATCCCGACCAAGTCGCAGACGGCAGATTTGAATTGGACTTGAGTGTTTTCTTTCGTCCCTTTCTTTTCGAAAAGAAAGGGACCCGCGCACCAGCGCGGAAAAGATTCCGGGCTTTCGCCAGAACGCGTGACATGCCAACGACGAGCGCACCGCGAGGCAACAGTATCTGCGGTGGCTCATCGTGCGACGCAGAGGATCATCACGGGCAAAAGCGAAAGCAGGTCCCTCGCCTCCGGCTCGGGATGACAGCCTGATGTTTCAGGCGATTGCGCGCAATCGCCGCAGCGCGGCTACAACTCCCCCAACCCCTCCGCCGTCCCATCCTCGCCCACCTGCAGCAGGCGCAGCGTGTTGGTGGCGCCGTGGGTTTCCATGTGCTCGCCGCTGGTGAACACCACGCGGTCGCCGGGGCCGAGCAACTTCGCGTCGACGAGTTTGCGGATGCTGCCGCGCGCGGCCTGGCGCGGCGTTTCGCCGCGGCTGTCGTAATCCATCGGGAACACGTCGCGCATCATCGCCATGCGCCGGCGCGCGCCGCCGAGGCGGGCGAAGGCGAAGATCGGGGCCTTGCCGCGGAAGCGCGACAGGAAGCGCGCGGTGCCGCCGGATTCGGTCATCGCCACGATCGCGCCGACGCCGATGTGTTCGGTGAGGAACATCGCCGCCATCGCGATGGCCTGGTCGGCGCGTTCGAGATTGCGCGGCGCGTCCTCGAAATCGGTGTCGTGCTCGAACTGGCGTTCGGCACCGAGGCAGATGCGCACCATCGCTTCGACCGCCTTGACCGGATACATGCCGGCCGCGCTCTCCTGCGACAGCATCACCGCGTCGGTGCCGTCGATCACCGCGTTCGCCACGTCCAGCACTTCGGCGCGGGTCGGGATCGGGCTGCTGACCATCGACTGCAGCATCTGGGTCGCGGTGATCACGATCTTGTTGCGTTCCAGCGAGGTGCGGATGATCTTCTTCTGCAGACCCGGCAGTTCGGCGTCGCCGATCTCCACGCCCAGATCGCCGCGCGCGACCATCACCACGTCGCTGGCGTCGACGATCTCGACCAGATTCTCGATCGCTTCCGCGCGTTCGACCTTCGCCACCAGCCAGGCGTCGCTGCCGGCGGCGCGGGCGACGCGACGCGCTTCGTTCATGTCCTCGGCGTTGCGGCAGAAACTCACCGCGATGAAATCGGCGCCGAGCTGCGCGGCGATCGTGATCAGCTCGCGGTCGCGTTCGGTCAGCGCGCCCAGCGACAGGCCGCCGCCGAGTTTGTTGAGGCCCTTGCGGTTCGACAGTTCGCTGTCGTTGAGCACGGTGGTGACGATGCGCTCGCCTTCGACCGCGGTCACCTGCAACTGCACCACGCCGTCGTCGAGCAGCAGCACGTCGCCGGCGGTCACGTCGCCGGGCAGGCCGAGATAACTCACGCCGACCTGGGTCTCGTCGCCGGGCGGCGCGTCGTCGCTGGCGACCAGGGTGAAGGTGTCGCCGGCGCGCAGTTTGACCTTGCCGTTCGCGAACGTCTCGATGCGGATCTTCGGGCCGGGCAGATCGACAAGGATGCCGACTTCGGTGCCGACCCGCGCCGCGGACGCGCGCACCGCGTCGGCGCGCGCGATCTGCCCGGAAGGATCGCCGTGCGAGAAATTCAGGCGGACCACGTCCACGCCCGCGCGCAGCAGCGCATCGAGGACGCCCGGCGCGTCGGTGGCGGGGCCCAGGGTGGCGAGGATCTTCGTGCGGCGGCGTTGGTCGGTCATCGGCGTGTGGCGTCCAGGATGTCGGTCGTCGGAATCTCGACCGGCAACGCTATCACGCCGATGCCCCGGCGTCGGTGACGGAGCGGGGCTGCAAACGATCACAGCGACCGCCGCGCCGGCCGGGCTACCGCACCGCCTCGGGTTCCCGATAGGCCTTGCGCGCCTTGTACAACGCGAGGCGCTGGGCGATGCCGGGGCTGCCCTGCGGTTTGCCGCCGGCGTCGCGCGGCAGGGCATCGAACGCGCGCTGCTGCAGGCGAAGGGCGGTCGCGAAATCGCCGCTGGCGGCGTAACAGGCGGCGATCGTGTCGACGACGCCCCAGCCGAGTCCCTCGTTGCCTTCGACGGTTTTCGCCACCGCCAGGCCGGCGGCGGGATCGTGCACGTCCGCGTGCGGCGATACGCAGAGCAGCCAGGCCAGATTGTTGGCGACCTCGACGTAATCCTCGCCCTCGGGATCGGCCCCGCGCAGGACCGCGATGCCGTTGCGGCGACGTTCGGCGCTCGACGGCACGCTGCCGTACAGCCACATGCCGTATTCGCTGCGCGCGCGATTGGAACCGGCGGCCACCGCCTTCCGCAACCAGCGTTCGCCGGCGGCGGCGTCCAGCGCCTTGCCGTCGTCGATCTGCAGCAGCAGCGCGCCGAGCAGAGTCTGCGATTCGGCATCGCCGCGCTCCGCGTCGCCCTGCAACAGAGTGCGGGCGCGCTGGCGATTGCGCTTCATGCCGTGGCCCTCCAGCGCCATCCGGGCGAGACGACGGCGCGCATCGGACGCGACCTCGTCGTCGCCCTCCGCGAGCGTCTCGAGCATCGTCACCGCATCGGCGAGACCGCCGCTCAGGCCTTCGGCGCCGCTGGCGTACACCACCGCCTGTTCCAGGCTGGCGTCGCGGTCGCCCATCTCCACTGCCGCCAGCAGCCAACCATCGGCGCGCGTCCACTGCCCGAGCTCCATCGCTTCGGCAGCGAGCATGCGCATCGCGACGACATCGCCGCTTTGCGCCGAGGATTCGAGCAGCGACCGCCAGCGCAGCGCCGGTTGGTCGTCGCGGATCAGGCTCAGCGCCTGCGCCCGCTGCGAACCCGGATGCCCCAGCGACGCCGCCTTCCGGAACGCCTCTTCGCTGCGCTGGCGCAGGCCGCGCTTGTCGAAGTATTCGCCGAGCGCGGCGTAGCCCAGGCCCTGGCCGTTGTTGCCAGGCCGCTGCAAGACCGCGATCTCGGCCTCGCTCAGCGTGGGCGCAGCCTCTTCGGCCAGCCGGGTCGCGACCAGCAGCATCTCGGCATCCGCGCTGCCCGCGGCCACCGCCTTGCGCAGCCGCGCCAACGCGAACGGCGTGCTGCGGTTCTCGTGCATGAGGCTGTCGGCCGCGGCGAAGCGCACGCTGGCGCCGTGGCCGTACCAGAGGCGATCGGCGGCATCCAGCAGCGCATCCGCGGCCTTGAGGTCGCGCTTCACGCCGACGCCGTTGGCGTAGGCCGTCGCCAACAGCACCATCGGCATCGCATGTTTGCGTTCGGCCAGCGGCAGCAGCGCGTCGATCAGGCCGTCGCTGCAGCCCGCCTCCTTCCAGCCGATGCACAGCGCCAGCCACGAACTGAGCGAGAGCATGCCGCCGCGGGCGGCGCCTTCGCGCAACGTCTCGCGCCGCGCCTGCAGGTCGTCGGTCGCCAGCGCATCGCGCACCGCTTTCAGATCGACGCCGGCGACCTCGCCGGCGTTCGCCTGCGCGCGCATGAACGCGGCCGCCATCACGTGGCGCTGGAACGGATAGCCCGCATACTCGTCGCCCCGGGACGTGACCGCGGTGGCGTCGACGTAATCGAAGGAGAGATGACGCTCGACCTTGGCCTCCGGGTCCCACACGGCGACGACCAGCGGGAAATAGCGGCCCGGATGCAGCTCGCGGTAGTACTCGTAACGGAACTCGTAGCCCAGCAGCGCGAGCAGGTGATACACGTCGCGCGGCGACAGCACCCGGATCGGCGTCTGCCACGCGTTGCCGCCGGCACCGGCCAACGCATGCTTCGACAGCGCCGCGAGCGCCGCGCTCTCGCGCTCCGCGGTGGCGTCGTCGCCGGTCGCCTCGGCGCAACGCAGCGCTTCGCGATGCACCGCGATGCTGACCGGCGCCGCCTTCACCGCGTCGCGCAGGGCCGCCGCCTGATCGCGGCACAGCGCGGCGTCGACGCCTTCGGCGGTGGCGCCGATCGCATCGAGCGGATCGAAGGCGTCGTAGGCGGTCTCGAGATCGGCCTTGGCCAGAAAGCGCGCCCACACGCCCGCGGGATCCGCCGCCACCTCTTCGGACGTGGCGATGGCCGGCGCCGGCTTGCCCGCGCCCTGTTTGCCCTTGTCGACGACATCGGCCGCGGCGGCACGGAACGGCGCGAGGCACAGCAGCAGCGCGGCGCCCGCCGCGAACGTACGGCCTGCGCTCACTTGCCCCCCTCCTGCATCACGTCGCGCAGCAGATCGCGCAACCGGTCCTCGCGCTGTTTGGCGTCGAGCGAGGCAGGAATCGCGAAACGCAGGTTCGCGGACAGTTCGTCGCGCACCTTGCGCAATTCCTGCAGATGCGCGGCGACCCGCTCCACCGGCAGTTCGTTGCGCTCGACGTTCATTTCGTAAACCACCTTCACCGAGCGCTCGCCCACCTCGACCTTGCGCTGGAACCCGAAGGCGTGCGAGGTGCGGTCGATGCGCTCGGCGACGAAGGTCGGCTTCCAGCGCTCCGGCAGGCGCACCTCGACTTCGTGGCGGTAACGGCCGCGCGGCGCATAGCCCAGCGGGCCATCGCGTTCCAGTGCGGTCGGCAGATTGCTGGCGGTCTGCAGCGCCTCGGCGTAGACCTCCAGCGCGCGCACGCCGCCGCCTTCGCTGCCGAACGCCGACGTCAGCCGGTAACGCTCGCGGATGCGCAGCCGGTTGCGGTCGGGATCGTCCTCGATCACCGGCTCGGCCAGCGTTTCGACGTCGCCGTAACGCTTGCGGTAGTACTCGGAATAGCGGCGCGCGAGTTCTTCGCCGCGCTCGCTGAGCGTATTGCGGCGCTGATGATCGGCCGAGGCGCCGGTGTAGAGCGTTTCGACCTCGAACGCGACCTCGCGACCATCGGCGCTCGGCGCGAAACGCTCGATCACCTCGACGCCGGCGTTGGCGTCGCGCGGACGCGCGATCGTCTCCAGCGCGGCCACGCCCTCGGCCACCGGCAGCGCCATACCGTAGTCGCCCAGGTCGAATCGGCGCGGATCTCCACCCTGCTGGGAAATGGTCGGATCCATCCACACGATCTCGTCGCCGATGCGCGCGCGCACGATCACGTGATTGAAGCTCGACGCGCTGGGCACGAACTCGCCGATGGCGCGGCCGCGATCGGTCGCGACCAGCGCCGGCACCGCGTCGATGCCCATGCGGTTCAACAGCGTGGCCAGCAGATAGGTCTTGTCCTTGCAGTCGCCGTAGCGCCGACGCCAGACCAGATCGGGCGGATTCGGGCGATGGCTGTTGTCGCCGATCTCGATGCCGAAATAGCGCACGTCGTTCTGCACCGCCCGCAGCGCCGCGGTCAACCGCGCCTGCGGATCGGGCAACGCCTTCCACTGCGCCAGCCTGCGCTCCAGATCGGCATCGAACGGCGCGGTGTGGCGCGGGTACAGCGGCAGCGCCCACGCCACCACATCGCCCCAGCGCAGCTCCGGCGCGATCTGCACCACCGGATACGGCTGATACCAGGCCGGATAACTGTCTTCGAAGACGGTCGCCGGCAGCGCCTGCGCCTGGACCTGCACTTCCACCGCATCGGTCCCGCGCCGGACCTGCGGCTCGATCGCGGTGTTCTCGCGATGCACGCGGAATTTCGTGCCCGGGTCGTACAACACCCGCAGGCCGCTGCGCAAAGTCGGATTGCGCCACGACAGCGTGGTCCAGTCGGCGATCTGCCCGGCGAGAATCGGATTGCTGCCGGTCGTGCTGTAACTGATGCGGATCACGTCGTCCACGCGCACATCGTCCAGCACGATCAGCGCGGTGACGCTGCCGTCGGTGAGGTCCTGCTCGAACTCGCTTTCGCGGCGCGCCAGCGAGATGCGCTCCGGCACCAGCCGGCTCTGCCAGGCGCCGTCGCGCAGCAGTTCGACGCGATGGATCGCCATCGTCTGGAATTCGGGATTGAAGTTGATCTGGAAGCGGCCCGCCTCGCCGATCAGCGACGGCGATTTCGGCTCGAACACATGTTCGACATAAACCTGGTCGCGGCCGGCGCGCCGGTCGGACTGCACGTCGTACAGCCAATAGCGCCAGCGGCGGTCGTCGGCGCCGGGCGCCTTCGCGTCCCAGCGCGCCGGCAGGTCGCGGCGAACCACGAAGGCCGGCGCATCGCCGGTCGAGAACCGCAAGTCGCCGCGCACGTGTTCCACGGTCGCCGCTTCGCACACGGATGCCGCGAACAGCAGCGCCGCACACCACAAAAATTTCATCGTCGGTGTCCCCTTCCCCTGACCGGGAAAGGCTACACCGAAAATCGCGAATTCCGTCACGCCTCGGGCTTGATCGGGCGTCGACGGGATCCGGGTCGCGGATCGGCCTCAGGCCTGCGCCAGCAACGCCGACAATTCGGCCGGCGTGCGCGCCAGCGCATACGCGCCCGCGTCGCGCAGCTCGGCCTCGTCGCCGAAGCCCCAGAGCACGCCGATCCCGCGCATGCGGTGATGGACGGCGCCCTCGATGTCCATGTGACGGTCGCCGATCATCGTGCAGTCGATCGCCGCGCGATCGGCATCGATGCCGAACCGCGCCAGCGCTTCGGCGATGAGTTCGGGCTTGTGGCTCAGGCGGCCGTCGGGCGTCGCGCCCACGATGTCCCGGAAACGGCCGCCGAACGGCAGCGTCTCGACGATCTTACGCGCGTGCGGTTCGTTCTTGGCGGTGACCACCGCGAGCCGCCAGCCGGCGGCGTGGGCGGTCTCCACGACCTCGCCGATGCCCTCGTAGAGCGTGTGTTCGCGCCAGCCTTCGATCTCGAAACGCTCGCGGTAGAGTTCGACCGCACGCTCGATGTCCGCCGGCGCATCGAACAACTTGCCGTAACTCACCCGCAGCGCCGGGCCGATCCAGCGCCGCAGTTCCGCGTCCCCCAATCCGGGATGACCCATGCGTTCCAGCGAATACGCGACGCAGCGGGTGATGCCGACGGCGGAGTCGATCAGGGTGCCGTCGAGGTCGAAAAACAGGGTCTTCATGCGGATGGCGGTGTCGTGCGGAGGAAGGAGAGCGGAAGGAGCGGAACCGCAAGCGGCGGAATCGCCTCGTGCGAAGGCCCGGACTGCGCCGGGCCTTCGCGGAAACACGAGACGCGTCGGCGATCAGAAGCTGCTGGCGCAGCCCTGGGTGAACGTCTTGTTGGCGGTGACGCTGCCCCAACTGCCGTCGAGTTCGCCGCAACCCACGGTCTGCTCACCGACCAGGCGCCCGCTGGCGTCCAGATAATGCCAGGTGCCCTGCAGGCAACCGCCATTGGCGCCCACGGCACCGGACAGGAACAGCGAAACGACCAGGGCGGACCACACGATTCCACGGCGAGACTTCATGTCTGCACTCCTTCGCTAGCGCGGCGACATCGCCGCGGCGCCAGCGTATCGGGTCGCGCCGCGAATTGCAGTGACGCGGCATCGATTTCGCGACGGCAAAAAAGAAAGCCCCCGCTGAACGCGGGGGCTTCCGGCCACGTGCGGACGGCACGGTCGGCGGATCGAGATGGATCGCACCCGCCTCCGCCGATCGCGCGACGCCTTACAGCCCGGCCTGGGTGATGATGAAGTTGCGGATCGACGCGCTGGAGACGCGGCTGTAGACGCCGTACTTGTTGCGGCGCGCGCAGCCGCTGCCCCAACTGACGATGCCGGTCAGCACGCTGCCCTGGGTCAGCGGGCCGCCGGAATCGCCCTGACAGCTGTCGACGCCGCCGCTCGAGAAACCGGCGCAGATCATCTGCGACGTGATCGCGCCGCCGTACGACTTGCGACCGTTGCAGGTGGTGTTGCTCACCAGCGGCACCGTCGCCTTGCGCAGATCGATCGGGAAGCTGCCGCCTTCGGTCAGCGCGCCCCAACCGGTGACCAGCAGGTTGGTGCCGGCCGGCGGATCGGCGCTCGCCAGCGACGCGAACGGAATGCCGCTGGTGGAGGACGACAGCGTCCACACCGCCACGTCGTAATCGAAGGTGTTCGGATTCCAGTTCGGATGGATCGCGATGCTGACGACGTCGCGGCGGGTGCCGGTGCCGTCGAGGTTGCGGGTGCCGGTGAGCACCTGCACCTGGCCGGCGGTGACGAAATCGCTGCAGTGCGCGGCGGTGACGATCACGTTCGCCTTGACCAGCGTGCCGCCGCAGAACTGGGCGTTGAAGTTGTCGGCGACGCTCTTGCTGAGCAGCGCGACCTGGAAGGGATTGTCGTTGGGGCCGGCGACGGTGCCGCCGACGATCTTCGGCGTGATCGTCTGCTGCATTTCGTACCGGCTCATCGGGCCGGTGGCGTACTTGAGATTCTGCGCGGCCAGGCGCAGCTGGACGTATTCGTGCATCCAGTTGCCGCGGGCTTCGACCGGCGGACGCGCCTCGGAAAGGCTGCCGCGGGCTTCGGCGGCGGGCTTCGGGCCCTGGCGGGCGGACACCGGCGCGCTGATCGCGACGGCGGAAAGCAGGGCAAGGACGATCGCGGTGCGTGTGCGGAAACGATTCGGGACGGACTTCGCGTTGTTCATGTATTTCTCCGGGAACGATTGAACGGATGACAGCTCCTGACCTCTGTCGCGACGCGCGTCGGTATGGCGTGCGCCGGCGAACGCCCGCTGCCCGATCGCGGATGCCCGATCGAACAGGATCGGAGGGGCGATCGGGAGGCTCGGCGCAACGGACGCTCGCGGACGACATCGGCGGACGCCGAAGCGGAGCGCGACCCGCCCGTTCCGTTGCCGAGCCCGCGGGGTGGAGATCGGTATAACACGCCGGCGGGCGGCCCGCATTCTGCAGCGCACACCGCACTCGATGCCGGCCGTCGCAGAGGCTTCCGCGACGACGAAGCGCCGTCCGGAGGGTCGGCGCGGCGAATCGGTGCCGAGAGTCGGCGCGAAGGATCGACGCGGAGGATCAACGCGGAGGATCGTGAGCCCGCCGCGCGAACGCGGCCTTCAGCCCGCCCGGGCCTGCAGCGCCGCCACTGCCGGCAGGGTCTTGCCTTCGAGGAATTCCAGGAAGGCGCCGCCGCCGGTGGAGATGTAGGAGACCGCGTCCTCGATCCCGTACTTGTCGACCGCCGCGAGCGTGTCGCCGCCCCCGGCGATGGAGAACGCGGCGCTGTCGGCGATCGCGCGGGCCAAGGTTTCGGTGCCCTTGCCGAAGGCGTCGAATTCGAACACGCCGACCGGGCCGTTCCAGACCACGGTGCCGGCGGCCCGGATCAGTTCGGCGTAACGCGCGGCGGTTTGCGGGCCGATGTCGAGGATCATGTCGTCGGCGCCGACCGCGTCGACGGCCTTGATGGTGGCGGGCGCATCCGCGGCGAACGCGGGCGCCACCACCACGTCGGTCGGCACCGGGATCTCGGCGCCGCGGGCCTGCGCGTCGGCCATGATCTGCCGGGCGGTGTCGAGCAGATCGTGCTCGACCAGCGATTTGCCGACGCCGTGGCCCATCGCGGCGATGAAGGTGTTTGCGATGCCGCCGCCGACGATCAGCCGATCGACCTTCGACACCAGCGACGACAGCAGTTCGAGCTTGGTGCTGACCTTGCTGCCGGCGACGATCGCCAGCAGCGGGCGCGCGGGATGCTCCAGCGCCTTCGCCAGCGCATCGAGTTCGGCCATCAGCAGCGGGCCGCCCGCGGCCTGTTTCGCGAAACGGATGACGCCGTGGGTCGACGCCTGCGCGCGGTGCGCGGTGCCGAAGGCGTCCATCACGAACACGTCGCACAGATCGGCGTACTTCTTCGACAGGGTCTCGTCGTCCTTGCCCTCGCCGATGTTCATGCGGCAGTTTTCGAGCAACACGAGTTGGCCGGATGCGACCTCGACGCCGTCGACCCAATCCTTCACCAGCGGCACCTCGCGACCGAGCAGTTCGCCCAGGCGCGCAGCCACCGGCGCCAGCGAATCGGCCTCGCTCCACTGGCCTTCCTTCGGCCGGCCCAGATGCGACATCACCATCACCGCCGCGCCCTTCTCCAGCGCCGCGCGCAGCGTCGGCAGCGACGCGACGATGCGCTGGTCGGAGGTGACCTTGCCGTCGGCGACCGGCACGTTGAGGTCTTGCCGGATCAACACGCGCTTGCCGGCGAGGTCGAGATCGGTCATGCGGACGATGGCCATGCGGGGGCTCCTGGAACGAAGGGAATGGCGAAGACCGCCATTGTCCGCGTTCGGGACCCGCGGCATCAAACCCGCGTGCGGCGGCGGACCGTCAGCTCTGCGCCGCCGACGATTTCGTCCGCAGCAGGGTCAGCGCGAAACCGCCGACCACCGCCGCGCCGAGCACCAGGAAGCCCCACAGCATCCAGCGGCGCCAATCGACCGGCACCGGCGCGTCGTCGTAGGCCCTGGCGCCGGCGGCGTCCGCACGCGCGCCCAGCGTGGCCAGCGGCGGCGTCCATTCCGGGCCCAACTGCCGGCGCAGCGGCGCCAGCGCCTGCTCCACCGGCAGCGACTCGCGACGCGCGTTGCGGCTGCCCGCGGCCAACGTGTACGGGCCGCGCCCCTGGGCCAGGAACACGAAACGATCCGGCAGATAGGCGACCTCGACGGAGGGCGTGGGATTCAGCCGCACCGGGCTGCGCAGCCGCCATTCCTTCGCGGTCAGCGGTGCGGTCAGTACGTAGTCGTCGTTGTCGATGCGCAACTCGCCCTGACGCAGCCGGAACAACAGCGTGCGCCCGATCGGCACCCAGGTCGCGGCGCCCTGCGCACCGCCGGTCAGGCCATCGACGATGACCTCGGTGGTCGCGTTGTCGGTGCCCAGGCCGATGAGCAGGCGCCCCACCGGCAGCGCCGCGGGCAGGCGGTAGCGATAGATCTCGCCCTTGCCGAATTCGTCCGCCGTGCCGTCGACGAAGTCCGCGCGCAACCGCCGCCACTGCGGCACCGACGCGCCTGCGCGGGTGCGGCGCGCCTGCACCTGCAGCCCGGTCAGCGGATCGCCGTCGAGCTGGCGCAGACGCAGATAGCGCAGCGCGGTGGCGGGCAGCGCGATGTCGCGCCGCTGCAGCACCGCGCCGTCGCGGCGCAGCGAAACCACGGCCGCGGCGTCGACCAATGTCTGCCAGTTTTCCAGATCGTCGCTGCCTTCCACCGCGAAACGCGCGCGGACATCGCCGCGTTCCGGCCAGCGCAACTCCAGGCGATCGACGGTGGCCGGCCGCCGCGGATCGCGGTTGAGGTCGGCGTCCATCACGTAATCGATGAGGGTCGGCGCCGCCGCGCCGGCGACCGCATCCAACTGCAGCAGGCGCAGGCGCCCGGTGTCGTCGCGCTCCAGCCGCAGCGACAGATCGTCGCCGCCCTGCGTCGTCTCCGCGCGACGCGGCAGCGCGAACATCGGCAGTGCCACCTCGGCCACGCCCGGCCGCGCGGCCGGGTCGACGGTGAGCCGCGCCACCGGCACCGGCTGGCCGTCGGCGTTGAACACCGCGAAGTCGCGCAGCTCGGCATCGACCAGCGCCGCGTAGACCTCCGGCGTCAGCTCGAACTGCCAGGCGGCGTTCTGGCCCTCGGTCTTCAGCGGCCAGCGATACGCGTAATCGTCGGGCTGCGCCGCGCGCGCCGGTGGCGAGACGGCGAAGAATGCGGCGAAACACACGGCGAGCAACGCCGTGAACATCTTCAGCGCGATCAGGGCGGCATCCCTGCGGTTCGCCCTGCGATTCGCTTTCATGTTGCGGTCTCCGTGACGGCGCGGCGCGGGGGTGCGGGCGCGAAATAGCCTACCGCCGTACACAGCAGGCCGTACGCGATGAAGGACACGATACCGAACAGATTGCCCAGATGGCTGCGATCGATCAGCAACAGCTTCAGCAGCACCACGCCCATCAGCACCGCCCCCGCGCCCCACAGCAGACGATCGCCGCGGCGCGAGCCGAAGATCCAGCCGAGCACGCCGAGCACGCTCCACACCACGGTCAACGCGGTCTGCACGACGTAATCGTCCAGCATGTCGGGCGACCACTCGGCGTCGCCCCACTGGTGCGTGGCGCGCAGCGTGGCGAAGCTGATCCAGACGAACGCGGCCAGCGCGAACATCGGCACGCCGATGCCGCCGCGATGACGGTTCCCTGCCCAGGCGCGGTGCGCCAGCAGCGCCAGCGCGCCGAGCTGGAACAGTTCCAGCGGATTGATCAGCGTCACCCACGGCAGCGGCGCGCTGTCGCCCGGGAAGAACAGCGACAGGCTCCAGCCCATCGCCAGCACCAACAGGACCGAGCCCAGCAGCGGCCGGCGATAATCCTCGAAGCCCTGCGCCAGCGGCGGCGCCAGCAGCGACGGACGCAATTGCAGCAGCGCCGCGAACACCAACACCGGCAGGCCCAGCGCGATCACCCGCCAACCGTCGCCCATGAGCTGCCCGGTCACGCCGTCATCGGCGCGGTAGACCAGATGCAGCGCGCCCAGCGCGAGCGCCGTCACCCACGACCAGAACCAGCCGCCGTGCGCGATCAGACGCACCACGGGGCCGGCCTCGCGCACGCAGACCAGCGTGCGCCAGCCCAGCGCCGCGAACAGCAGCCAGGTCGCCGCGCCCCATTCGCCGAACGGATGATCGTGTTCCGCGGTCTGCGCCAGCGCGAACGGCGCGCCCACCAGCAGCGCGACGGCGGCGGTGACGCCGAACACGGCCATGTCGTCGACCCGGCGCCGCACCTCGGCGGTGAGCCAACCGGTCACGAGCAGGAATGCGAACAGCGCGTCGGTGCGATGCCCGTACGGCACATGCTCGAAGATCTCGTGCGCGCCGGCGAAGGTCCACCAGCCCAGGCCCCACAGCGCCAGCAGCGCGACGATGCCGGCGTCCTGTTCGCGGCGATAGGTCCACGCGGTCGCGAAACCGGCGATCGCGATCAACAGCGCGCTCATGAACGCGGGATTGGCGATCGGCGTCGACGCGGTGGCCGCCGCCATGGTCGCGAAGCCGGTGCTCATGCCGCCGACACCGGCGACGTAGGCCACCGCGGCGGCGAGTTGCAGCAGCAGACCGGAGATCTGCGGCAGGCGATGTCCCTGACGCACACCCAGCCAGACCAGCGCCGCGCCTTCCAGCGCGAACACGCTGGCGGTGGCGCGCGCCGACAACGCCAGCGGCACCGACAACGTCGAGAAGCCGACCGCGAGCACGGCGTAGGTATCGACCAGCGATGCGAAGCGCGCGCGTCCGCGCAGCAGCGCGGCCAGCAGTGCGTAGATCGCGGCGGCGCCCAGCGCCGACAGCGCCAGCGGCATGCGGCTGTCGTCGAACGCACCGCCCTGCAGCAGACCGGCCTGCAGCGCGAACGCCACCAGCGGCGTGCCGAACACCAGCGTGCCGTCGACCAACCGATGCGGGTTGCCGCCGTGGTCGTCGGCGCGGCGGTTCGCGTAGAACACCGGGATCAGCAGATACAGCGCGAAGAACAGCAGCAGGAAGGGCTCGGTGGTGGCGAACTTCTCCGGCGCGTAATCCAGCACGCCCCAGAGCGTGCCGATCGCGAAGGTGAAGACGAAGCCGAGCAGGTTCAGCGGCCGCCACGCGCGGTGCCAGGCGATGCCGAAGATGCCGAGATTGAGCACCGCGTAATACGAGAACAGCGCGACATGATTGCCGCTGCCGGTGGACAGCCAGATCGGCGCGAGAAAGCCGGCGAGGATGCCGAACACCGCCAGCGCCAGCGCGTTCTGCATCACCGCCAGCACGCCCAGCCCGGCGACCAGCGCGATGGTGATGCCGAATGCGGCACCGGCGGGGATCATGCCGTAGAGCTTGAAGGCCGCGAACGTCACCAGCATCAGCACGCCGATGGCGCCGCCCTGCAGCGACAGCGCGAACGAACGCCGCGTCTCGCGCTGGCGCCAGGCGAACACCAGGCCACCGATCGCCGCGGCGGCGATGCCGGCCAGGCGCACTTCCATCGGCACCCGCACCCAGCCCTGATCGTTGGCGTATTTCAACAACGCGGCCACGCCGGCCAACAGCACCAGCATGCCGATCTTCACCGGCACGTTGCCCTCGGTGAACCAGCGACGGACGACACCGAAGGCATCGCCGATGGGATCGGACGGCGGCTTCGACGGCGGGCGTTCGGGACGCGGCGGGCGCGGTGGGCGCGGCGGTGCGGTGGACTCGGCCGGCACGGTGCGTCTGGGCGGCAACGGCGGCGGCATCGCCGGTCCGGACGGCTGCGCAGCATCGGCGTCGGCGGCAGGCTGCGCGTCGGTGGGGAAATCGTCGGCGGGAAGTTCGAAGCGGGCGCGACCGGTCGTCGGGATCGCCGGCGTCTCGTCGAGGTCTTGGGCGACCGGCGCGGCCGCGCGGAACGGCGGCGGTGCGGCGGCGGGTTGCGGGCGGAAGGTGTCGGCCTGAGCGGTGTCGGCCTGAGCGGTGTCGGCCTGAGCGGCGGCATCGGGCGCGGCGGCGTTGGCGGCGGACGCGACCGCCGGGGCCCGGGCTTCGACACCCAACAACCGGCGCTGCAGGTGCTGCACTTCGCGTTCCAGGGTGTCGATGCGCGCCTTGGCGTTGCCGATCTTCACCAGCGCCACCACCAACAGGATGGGCACCGAGAGCACCAACAGGCCCAACAGGGTCAGAATTCCGGCCAGATCGTCCATCGGTTTGCCGCCCTCGCGCGGCTGTCGCCCCCGTTCGCCACGCACCCGTCGATATCTACCGGCCGGGTCTGGGCGAACACCACCGCAGCCTTCCCGATGCCGCCGGGAAATGCAACCACGCACCGGCCCGTAGCGCCGCTGGCATCCGGGGGTATCGCGGGTCGATACCGGGCGCATCGCATCGGGTTTGCATGCTGTCGTCGGGCATCGGGCGGGCCGTGTCGACCGCAGATGGTCTATCGCCGACAGAGAGAAACGGCGATGTCGGCGGGACTTCGGCTGGACAACCGCTTTCGACCGGAATCGGATCGTTGCTTTCTCAGGGCGCATAAGCCGAAGGCGTCATGCGCCATGACCCTGCACGCATGGCGGGTACCACAAAGAAGGTGCATGACGCTTCGCTTGTGCATCCGACTTCCATTCGCGGTCGCGTCGACGGACGGAGCAACTTGCGGCCGTTCGCGGCGTTCACGGGGTTGATGTCATTCAACGTTCGTAGGGCGGGCTCAAGCTCGCCTTGCGAGTTGCGGCGGCATTCTTGGCGTGTTGTGATTGGCGATGACGGCGGACGCACATGCGCGATCCGCGGCATCGCGTCTGCCATGGGGTGCGCGCAGGCGCACCTTATTTTCCGAAGGTCTCGCGAACAGAAGGTTGCCGGGGTTTCCCTCTCGTTGCGTGTGGGAGAAGGTGGCCGGAGGCCGGATGAGGGGCTTTGTCGATTGGGTGCGTGCTCCGCAGGTTGGGCGCTTCGCGCTCGGCTTCGATGTGGGGATGGTGCGGGCACGGCAGGATGCGATCGCGCCTTCCGGCGCTCCTACAGGGACCTTCGGCGAGGGTGCGGTGGCTTTGAGGTGCGGTCGCGGCTTGTGTCGCTCCTGCAGTAGGCCTCCGGCGCGGGCACGACGGCGGCGGAATGTCGCGGCTCGGTGTGTCGTTCCGACACGGGGCGTTCGAACGCGAACGCTGGGCCCCGGCCTTCGCCGGGCGACGTGGGTGAGGGTGCGGGTCGCGGATTGACCAGTCAATGCTGATCAATGCAGCGATCAGCGGCGGTCCGAAAGCACGAAAGCGCCCGGAGGCGCTTTCGTGGTGGATCGGATCACATTGCGTTGGTGGGGTTCGCTGCGCGCACCGCCACCTACGTGGTCCCATGTCGCGATCCCGTGTCGCGGTGGTGCTGCGGCGGTTATTTGCCGGCGACGACCTTCACCATTTCGAGGCACTTGGTGGAGTAGCCCCATTCGTTGTCGTACCACGAGACGATCTTGATGAAGGTGCCGTCGAGGGCGATGCCGGCGTCGGCGTCGAAGATCGAGGTGCGGGTGTCGCCGCGGAAGTCGGTGGCGACAACCTTGTCTTCGGTGTAGCCGAGCACGCCTTTGAGCGCGCCTTCGGACTGGGCCTTCATTTCGGCGCAGATCTCGGCGTAGGTGGCGGGGTTTTCGAGTTCGCAGGTCAGGTCGACCACCGACACGTCCGAGGTCGGGACGCGGAACGACATGCCGGTGAGTTTCTTGTTGAGTTCGGGAATGACCACGCCCACGGCCTTCGCGGCGCCGGTGCTGGACGGGATGATGTTCTCGAGGATGCCGCGGCCGCCGCGCCAGTCCTTGTTGGACGGGCCGTCCACGGTCTTCTGCGTGGCGGTGGCGGCGTGCACGGTGGTCATCAGGCCGCGCTTGATGCCCCACTTGTCGTTGAGCACCTTGGCGATCGGCGCGAGGCAGTTGGTGGTGCACGAGGCGTTGGAGATGATGGCTTCGCCGGCGTACTTCGCGTGGTTCACGCCGTAGACGAACATCGGCGTGTCGTCCTTCGACGGCGCGGAGAGAATCACTTTCTTCGCGCCAGCGGCGAGATGCTTCTCGGCGGTGGCCTTGTCGAGGAACAGACCGGTGGATTCGATCACCACGTCCGCACCCACTTCGTCCCATTTAAGGTTGGCCGGGTCGCGCTCCTGGGTCAGGCGGATGCGCTTGCCGTTGACGATCAGGGTGTGGCCGTCGACCGCGACCTCGCCGTCGAAGCGGCCATGGACCGAGTCGTAGCGGAGCATGTAGGCCAGATAATCGGGTTCGAGCAGATCGTTGATGCCGACGATCTCGATGTCGTCGCCGAAGTTCTGGACGGCGGAACGCAGGACATTGCGGCCGATGCGGCCGAAACCGTTGATGCCAACCTTGATCGCCATGGGCGGATCGCTCCTGAGCAGGGGAATGAAGACGGGAAGCCCGGCATTTTAACGGATCGGAGGGGCCCGCCGCCGGAAAGAGGCGCGCATCACATTCGGAGCTTCCGGCGGGAGCGGTCGCTGGCCATTCGTTAAGAAATTGATCATCCTCAAACGGCGCCCGGAAAGGCGCGGAGATACTGCCGGCCAATCCGGTGATCCCAATCCAATGCCCAGGAGGCAATCCAATGATCCGTCGTTTCGCCCCGCTCGCCCTCGCTCTCGCTTTCGGCGGCCTCGCCGCCCCCGCCTTCGCCCAACAGGCCGGCGAGTGGACCTTCAGCGTCGGCGCCCACCAGGTCAACCCGAAGAGCGACAACGGCAGCCTCGCCGCAGGTACGCTCGATGTCGAAGTCGGCAGCAACGTGCGCCCGACCATCACCGCCGAATACTTCATCCGCGACAATCTCGGCATCGAAGTGCTGGCCTCGCTGCCGTTCCAGCACGATATCGACATCGCCGGCGTGGGCAACGTCGGTTCCACCAAGCACCTGCCGCCGACCGTCTCGCTGCAGTACCACTTCGGCGAAGGCAAGGTGAAGCCGTTCGTGGGTCTGGGCGTGAACTACACCCTGTTCTTCAGCGAAGACACCTCCGGCGCACTGTCCGGCAACGATCTGAAGCTGGACGATTCCTTCGGTCTGGCCGCGCACGCCGGCATCGACTTCAAGGTCGGCGAGAAGGGCGCGATCCGCGTCGATGCGCGCTGGATCGACATCGACACCGATGTCGAACTGAACGGCACCGGCCTGGGCACCGTCGAGATCGATCCACTGGTCTACGGCGCGGCCTACGTGTTCCAGTTCTAAGCAGCGCGTTCCGATCGTCCGTTTCGCCGCGTCACACCGTTCCGGCCGCACGACGGCCGGGGCGGAACAATCGGGCTGCACCTGCGGGTCATGTCGGCTACTCTCCTCCGCATGACCCGTTTTTCTTTTCTGCTGCTGGCGGCGCTGCTGCCGATCTCCCTTCCCGGCCACGCATGGGGCCCCACCGGCCACCGGCTCGTCGCGGATCTCGCGGCGACCGAGCTGAATCCGCGGGCCCGCGCCGAAGTCGCGCGGCTGCTGCGCGGCGAGGCCGATCCCACGCTCGCGGGCGTCGCCAACTGGGCCGACGAACTGCGCGACAACCCGGTCGCCGACGATCCCGATCTGGGCAAGCGTTCGTCGCGCTGGCATTACGTGAATCTGGCCGAAGACGATTGCGGCTATCGCGCCGTCGCGCACTGCCCCGACGGCGACTGCGTGATCGAAGCGATCCGCCGCCAGCGCGACATCCTCGCCGACCCGCGCCAGCCCGATGCGAAACGCGCGCAGGCGCTGAAATTCCTCGTCCATTTCGTCGGCGACGCGCATCAGCCGCTGCACGCGGGTTATGCCCGCGACAAGGGCGGCAACACCGTGCAGTTGCAGATCAACGGCAAGGGCAGCAACCTGCACCGGCTGTGGGACAGCGAGTTGATCGCGTCCGCCGGCATGAACCAACCGGCGTATCTGCGCCATCTGCAGCGCATGCCGCTGCCGCCGGCCGCACGGACCGGCGCGAACGATCCCGCCGCATGGGCCGAGGCATCGTGTCGCGTGGTGTTGCGCGAGGGTTTCTATCCGCCGCGGCCGAAGCTGGCATCGCCGTATTTCACGCAATGGCGACCCGTCGCCGACGCGCAGTTGCGCATCGCCGGGCATCGGCTGGCGATGCTGTTGAACGGCGCGCTGTCGAACGACGCGTCGTCCAGACGCACGCCGTAACACGGGCCCGCACGATGACGCCGGACGTGCTGTGGCTGGCCATCCTGTTCCTGCTGGTGGCCACGCTCTATTCGTCGGTCGGCCATGCCGGCGCCAGCGGCTATCTGGCGGCGATGGCGTTGATCGGGCTGACGCCGGAACAGATGCGGCCGACCGCGCTGGCGCTGAATCTGCTGGTCGGCGCGATCGGTCTGTTCCGTTTCTGGCGCGGCGGCTACGTGCGCTGGCGCAACATCCTGCCGTTCGTGCTGGCGTCGGCGCCGGCCGCATTCTTCGCCGCGCAGATCAAACTGCCCAGGGAGAGTTATTCGATGCTGCTGGCCGGCGTGCTGCTGGTCGCGGCGGTGGGCGTGTTCCGTTCGGCCGGTCGCGCCGACACCGACGATGCGCGCGCGCAAGGGCGACGCGTGCCCTGGGCGGTCGGGCTGCTCGCCGGCGGCGCCATCGGCACGCTGTCGGGGCTCACCGGCACCGGCGGCGCGATCTTCCTCACGCCGCTGCTGTTGTTCGCCCACTGGATGCCCACGCGCGAAGCCAGCGGCACCTCGGTGGCGTTCGTCTGGATCAATTCGCTGACCGCGCTGGCCGGCCTGCTGCAATCGGAGCAGACGCTGCCGACGATGCTGCCACTGTGGCTCGGTGCGGTCGCCGTGGGCGCGCTGATCGGCACCCAGCTCGGTCTGAAGTGGTTGCCGGTACGCGGCCTGCGGCACGCGCTGGGCGTGGTGCTGCTGATCGCGGCGGGCAAGCTGCTGATGGGTTGATGCGCGTCGCCCGCGATGCGGACGACGCGCGAGGTTACGGCGTGGGCGCAGGCGCGGGCGCCGGTTCGGCCGCAGGCTCGGGCGCCGCGGCGATCGGCGTCGGCCCGGGCGCGGCCGGACCCGGTGGACGCACGGCGGCCGCCTCCTTCGCCGCGGCCATCGCGCGCAGTTCGTCGCGACGCTCGGAAATCCGCGCGCGGATCGCGGCGAGTTCGGCCGTGCGCTGCTCCGGAGTCATCGCGGCCGCGCGTCGTTCCGCGGCAGTCGCCTCGGCGCGGGCGCGATCACGCTCCAGCATTGCGCGCTGCGATTGCACCGCCGCCGCTTCGGCGGTGCGCGCGACGGCTTCGGCTTCTTTGGCGGCGGCGAAGGCGCGGGCGGCATCGGCGTGCGCCGCTTGGCCATGCCCGGCGCTGCGCAGCGCATCCGCGTGCGCCTTGGCATGCGCTTTCGCGTGGGCTTCGGCGTGCGCCGCCGCTGCGGCGGCATGCGCGGCGTCGGCGTCCTGCACAGGCATGGCACGCGGCGCAGGCAAGGCACGACCGCGTTCCGCGGAAGGCAGCGCGGGTGGAGCCGGCGGTGCGGGCGGGGTGGCCGGTTGCGGAGGCGCGGGTGGCGCAGGCATCGCGGATGCGGACGGCAGCGGCGGCGGTGCGAGCGGCGCCTTGGGCGGCGCGGGCGCGGGCACGGCGGGCGGTACCGGCAGCGGCGCAGGCGCCGATTGCGTACGGCCATCGACCTCCATCTCCACTTCCACGCCGGCGAACGCGCCCCCGGCGGACGCCTCACCCACCTTCACCACCGCGGGCGTACCGCGCGCCACCACCAGCCGCGGTTTGGCCAGCGGTTCGCCGTCGCGGGTGAGGACCATGGCGATGTCGTAACGATCGCCTTCGAGTCTGCGCACGGTGGCGCCGACATCCAGCACGCGGCCGCGATCGTCGCGATGAGCGAATGCGATCGGCTGGCCATCGTCGCCGCGGATCACGAAGCGTTCGGGCGCGGCGCCATCGATGCGCAGGCCGACATCGGCGACGAAATCGTCGCCCGACGACGGGATCGCCCGTGGTGGCTGCGCCGACCAGACCGCGAAGCCGGCGCCGAGCGTCAGCGTCGCCACCGAGGCGAGGCCGAGCCGACGCGCCCAGGCGCGCGGCGCGGGGGTTTTCAATTGCATGACTCTCTCCTTCAACGGATGGGAGAACCCCCAGTGGCAGCCCAGCGGCGCCTGCCGGTCGGCCATGAGGGTCTTGAGCATCGCTTCGCCGTACGCGCGTCGCGAATCGGGATGCGCCGCGATCACCGCCTGATCGCAGGCGAGTTCCTGATCGTGGCGGAAACGGGCCGCGGCCAGATGGACCAGCGGGTTGAACCAGAACATGCAGCGGATCGCGGCGACCGCGAGATTGGCGAGGTGATCGCCGCGATGCAGATGCTGCCGCTCGTGCGCGAGCATCAGGCCGCGTTCGCGCGGGTCGTAGCGTCGTTCGAAGTCGTCCGGCAGCACGATCCTGGGCCGCAGCGCGCCGAGCAGCGCCGGCAGACCGTGGCGCGATTCCGCGAGCCACAGCTCATCGTCCAGACGTCGAACGCGACCGAGCGCCGCTTCGAAGCGCCGCTGCTGCCGCCACAGCCGCCATGCCATGCACAGCGCGCCGAAGCACCACAACGAAAGCCACGGCAGCGAATGATCTGCTGCGGCGACCGGCTCGGCGACGATCGGCTGCGCGCTGTCCAGCACCGCGACCGGCTGCACCACCGCCGCGGTCTCCACGATGCGCGCGGGCAGCAGACTCGCGACCAGCGCGACCGGCAACAACCACCATGCGGCATAGGCGGCGCCGGCGCCGAAATGGCGGCGCAACAGACGCGGCAGCACCAGCAGGACGCAGGTCGCGACGACGACCGCCAGCGACGGCCCCCACAACCGCTGCAAGAGTTCAGCGCTGGTCATCGCCGGCCTCCAGATCGTCGATCAACCGCCGCAGTTCGGCGACATCGTCGGGCGTGAGTTTGCGGTGCTGGCTGAAGTGCGCGACCAGCGGCGCGACGCGGCCGTCGAACAACCGCGCCAGCAGGCCCTCGCTTTCGCCCATGACCCAATCCTCGCGCCGCAGCTTCGGCGAATACAGATAGCGCCGCCCGTCCCGGCCCGCCTCGATCGCACCCTTGTTGAGCAGGCGATTGAGCAGGGTCTTCACGGTCGCTTCCTGCCAGTCCTGACGGTCGGCGAGCGCCGCGAACACGTCTTCGGCCGCCAGCGGGCTGCGCTGCCACAGGACTTCCATCACCACCGACTCGGCTTCGCTGATCTGCATGTCCGGACTGCCACTCGTCGATTACGCTCGTAATTGAACTGCAGATTACATCCGTAAACGATCATGTCAAGCGCCGTTCGTCGGCGGTGTCGATCGGGACGCATGCCGCCCGCATTTGAGCGGACGCAGGACGACGGCCGGGAAGTCCGCGATGATGGCGGCATGACCGATCAACCACGCAGCCTGCCCCATCGCCTCGACCGCCTCGACGACGCGGTCGAGACCGTCCTCGCCAGCATCGACGGTCCGCTGCACGTGGCCGCGCCGCTGGGCATCGGCAAACCGCACCGGCTGCTCAACGCACTCTACGCGCGTGTCGAACGCGACCCGTCGCGTGCGCTGCATCTGTACACCGCGCTGTCGCTGGACCCGCCCTCGCCGGCGAACGATCTGCAGCGCCGCTTTCTCGCGCCGTTCCTGGCCCGCCACTTCGGCGACGACTTCCCGCGGCTGGCCTACGTGCAGGCGCAGAAGCGCGACGCGCTGCCCGCGCACATCGAAGTGGAAGAGTTCTACGTGCAGTCCGGCGCGCTGCTGAAATCGCGGCAGGCGCAGCGGCGGTACGCCAGCCTGAACTACACCCACGTGGCCCGCGCGATCGCGCAGCGCGGCGTGAACTGCCTGGTGCAGAAGGTCGCGGCGAACGCGGATGGCTCGCGGCTGTCGCTGTCGTCGAACACCGACCTGACCTTCGATGCGATCGACGAGATCCTCGCGCGCGGCCTGCCGCGGCCGCTGATGGTCGCGGAGATCGATCCGGAACTGCCGTGGATCGAGAACGGCGCCGCGGTCGACGCCGCGTTCTTCGACATCGTGGTCGCGCCGCCGGGCCCGTATCCGAAACTGTTCGCGCTGCCGCGCCAGCCGGTGGCCGACGCCGAATTCGCGATCGGCTTCTACGCCAGCGCGCTGGTGCGCGACGGCGGCACATTGCAGATCGGCATCGGCGCATTGGCCGACGCGCTGTGCCATGCGCTGGTGCTGCGCCACACCGACAACGCCGCGTACCGGCGCGTGCTGCTGGCGCTGGACCCCGAGATCGAACGCCATCCGGCGGTGATCGCCAGCGGCGGACTCGATCCGTTCGCGCACGGCCTGTACGGCTGCAGCGAAATGATCAACGAAGGCTTCCGCCGACTCGTGCAGACCGGCGTGCTGCGGCGCAAGGTGGTCGACGACGAAGCGCTGATGCGACGGATCAACGCCGGCACCGCCAGCGAAGCCGACCGCGAACGGCTCGACCGCGAAGGCGAATTCCTGCACGGCGCGTTCTATCTGGGCTCGCACGAGTTCTACGATTGGCTGCGCGATCTCGATGCCGACGGCCAGCGCGGCATCGGCATGCGCCGGGTCAGCGAAGTCAACGAACTCTACGGCGGCCGCGAATCGCTCGAACGCGTGCAGCGCCACCAGTCGCGCTTCTTCAACACCTGCATGATGGCCACCGCGCTCGGCGCGGCGGTGTCGGACGGTCTCGCCGATGGCCGCGTGGTGTCGGGCGTGGGCGGTCAATACAACTTCGTGGCGATGGCGCACGCGCTGCCCGAAGCGCGCTCGGTGCTGATGCTGCGCGCCACTCGCGAAGAACCCGGACTGCCGGCGATTTCCAGCATCGTCTGGAACTACGGCCACACCACCATTCCGCGGCATCTGCGCGATCTCTACGTCAGCGAATACGGCATCGCCGACGTGCACGGCGCCTGCGACGAGGACTGCATCGCGACGATGGCCGGCATCGCCGACGCGCGCTTCCAGCACGGCCTGCTGACGACGGCGAACCTGTCCGCCAAGCTCGGCGAGGATCTGCTGCGGCTGCGTCCGTCCGGGCGCAACACCCCCGAACGGCTGCGCGCCGCACTGGCGCCGTTCCGCGCCGACGGCACCCTGCCCGACTATCCGCTGGGCAGCGATTTCACGCCGGTGGAACAACGACTGGTGAAAGCGCTCGGCTGGCTCAAGGCGAACACCGCGACCAAGGCCGCGAAGCTCGCGACGATCGCCCGCGCGCTGATCGGCGCCCGTGCATCGACGGCGGACGACATCGAGGCGGTGACCCGGATGGGCTATGCGAATCCTTCGGGATTCTCGGAGACGCTGTACGCGAAGCTGGTGGCGCTGGCGTTGCGGGAAACCGCCGGTTGATCGAAATCGCGTGGATTCGCGCGATCGAGCGTATGAGGTCAGCGCATGAGGTCGGCCGCGTCCCTGCGGCCATCGCCCATCCGATGGGCGATCAGTACGCGTCGAACCAGCACGCGGTCACCACCGTCACGCCGGGGCTGTTGGCGAGGCTGGTCAATTGAGCGTCGCAGTAGGCCTGCGTGTCCGCGGTGATGTCGATGTAGCTGAAGGTGGACACCGTGCCGTTCGGGTGCTTGATCGGATTGGCGTATTTCACTTTCGCGCGCCACACGCCGGGCACGTAGGGCGTCGGACCGACCGGATCGATCGTGCCGTCGCCGATTCTGGCGGCGGACGCAGGCCCGCAGGCGACGGCGATCAACAGGGTCATGGCGAAGACTGCAATCGGGGATTTCATCGGAACTCCGGAGAATGGGGGTCGAGGGTGCGAGGACGCGACGGGTTCGAGCGTTCTCCGCTTCCGCGTCGCGACAAGAAAACCGGGAAGTGCCGCGTCCCTGCGGCGTGGATCGCTCCTGGAACTCTGGCCGGGCGACTCAGCGCGTTT
This sequence comes from uncultured Lysobacteraceae bacterium, assembly GCA_946480825.1. Next base: position 8,319 of record CAMLLG010000007.1, on the reverse strand, counting down.
CCTTCTTGCGCAACGGGTCGGTGATCGCGGCCTTGGCGATGGCCTGCAGCGTGGCCTCGAATTCGGCGGCGCGATAGGTCGCGCGGGCCAGGGCGACTTCCTTCAGCAGCACCCGGGTGACTTCCAGCGATTCGCCGGGCGAGCCCGCGAGCACGGCGACGGTGTAGGGCGCCGCTTCCAGTTCCGGCAGGCCGCCGCCGTGGATACTCCAGCGCGGCATGCACGGTTCGAGACTTTCGATCGTGTAGCCGTGGTTGTTGACGGCGTTGTCGATGGCCGCATCCAGCGCGGCTTCGCATTCGCTGGCGTTGGTGTAGGGACCGACGGTCAGGCCAGCCGAGCTGTCGGCGAATTCGGCGGAACCGTAATAGACCAGCACGCCCTGGGGCACCGCTTCGGCGCGTGCGGTTCCGGTGACGGCGGCGATGGCCAGTGCGAGGCCGATGGACAGCATCTGGAGCGATTTCATGCAGGGCTTCTCCCGAGAAGACGGATCGTCCCCGCCGGACGACGGGGTGCGATCACGCTAGGCAGCGTCGCGCCGGCCGGCCAGTACGAAACCGGGACTGTCCGGGAACGCGAGTCGCGCGATCCCGGTCGCTCCCGCCCGCTGCGGGTACGTACCGCGCCATCGCGACGCCCGTACAGCCGCGCGCGACGCGTGCAGCGCCTCGATGCATCAAGGCCTTGCGGAAATTTCTGCCCGATTTCTTCCCGGGAACGACATGGCCGATCGGCGATGCCTGCCCGTAGACTGTGGATCGCCCCCGCTCTCCGGATACGCCTCATGCGGACCGCCGCCGCCCTGTGCCTGAGCCTGCTGCTTCCGGTCGCGTCGCCCGCCGCCGCGCACGACACCCTGCCCTCGCGATGGTGCCCGGCCGGCACCGAACCGATCGTCGTCGGACACTTCGAACTGGCGGCCGTCACGCTGATCCAGTACCGCGAACTGCGACTGCAGGACGGCACCGTGCTGGGCAGCACGTGCGACGACCCCAAGTCCTGCGGCATCGTCGACGACTGGCACTGGGCCAACCAGGCCGCGGTCGAGACCTGCGGCATCGATCAAACGGTCAAGTCGCAGCCCGGACAATCGTCCACCGAGCAGGCGATGCCCTTCGTGACCTCGCCCGAGAGTTTCAACGACGATGCGAACCATCACGACCTGTATCGGTTCAAGGCCGGTCTGAAAGGCGTCTGCGTCGTCTGCAGGGCGCCGCCCGTGCCGGTGTCGAGCGACGAAGCGGACGGCTGATCCGCGACGGCTCGACGATCCGCGGCCGAAGGCCCGCTCAAACCAGCGCGTCGCGTCGCGTGTACGCCAGCACGGTATCGACCCGGCGCTGCAGGTCTTCGCGGGCCTGCGGCTCGATCTCGCAGTGCCCAAGCACGAAATACGCCGAGCGCAGCACATCGCGCCAGCGCGGGTTCCGCGGCAGCTTCGACACCGCGAGATAGCGCTCCATCGCCCGCGCGCGCAGGCGGCCATCGTCGATGGTGACCCGCCAGATGCGGCTCTTCTCGGCCAGTTCCAGCCGGCTGCTGCCGGTGGCGCGCTCCCACGTGTCCACGACCGACAGCATCAACTCGACCAGCGTGCGCCGGAACGCGTCGCGCATGTCGACATCGCCGCCATCGTCGGCCTCGCGGGTCGGCGCCATCGTTGCGGCGGCGTCGATGCGCGGCTGCAGATGAAGCACGATCAGACCATCGCCGCGTTCCCACTGCGACAGGCGCGCGGTGAACGCCGCACCGCCGCGCGTGGACACTTCGATGGATTGCGCAGCGCTGTCTTCCATCCGCTCCAGCGCGGACGCCAGGCGATCGCGATCGACGTCGGCGAGATGATCGAACACCGGCAGCCCCATCGGCGCGTCGGTGCCCAACAGCGCACAGGCGGCGCGGTTCGCGGCGAGCACATGACCGTCGGCGTCGAGCAGGCAGACCGCATCCTCGCGACTGTCGAGCAGCGCCTGCAGCAGGCTGCGATCCTCGACAAGGGCATCGGCCTCGCGCCGATAACGCGCCAGCTCTTCTTCCTGGCGCACGCGCCGCGCTTCTTCCTGCAGGCGTTCGCGCTGCCGGCGACGCTGCAGCAGCGCCCAGATCGCGCTCGCCGCCGCCACGCCGACCGCCAGGGCCAGCCACGACAACAGCGTGCGTCGATGCAGCTCGGCGCGACGCAGGCGATTTTCCGTTTCAAGCGCGGCGATGGTGCGGTCGCGCTCGGCGGTCTCGAACCGCGTGCGCAGCCAGACCAGTTGGCGGTCGTGCTGCGCGCGCGACAGCGCGAGCGCATCCGCATGCGCACGCCGCAGCGTGTCGATCGCGGCGGCGCGGTCGCCCGCGCGCTCCTGGATCGCCGCCAGCTCTTCCAGCAGCGCGGCGCTTTCGACATCGTCCTGGGTCATGCCGGCCAAGCCTTCGCGGATGTGCCGCTCCGCCGTGGCGAGATCGCCGGTGGCGCGCGCCGTGCGCGCGAACTGCAACTGCAGCGAGGCCGGGAGCGGCAACTTGTGTTCGGTCGCGACCGCGAGCGCCGACGCCGCATGCGCCCGCGCACGCGGGAGATCGCCCAGCGCCAGCGCGGCCCGGATCAGGCCGCCGTACGCGCGCAGCTCGTAGGCGCGGTTGCCGACGTCGTGGTAGGTCCGCAAGGCTTCGTCCAGCCAGCGCACCGACTGCGGCACGTCGCCGGTATCGAGCCCAAGCTCCGCCATGCTCTCCAGCACGTGGGCAGCCTCGTCCTGGACGCCCCGGGCGCGGAACGTCGCGTGCGCCTCGCGGTAGAAGCGCATCGCCTGCTCGGGTTCGCCGAGATCGCGGTAGACATCGCCGAGATTGTTCAGCACCGCGGCGTTGACCTTGCCGTCGGCGCGCTGCATTTCGATACTTTCGGTGAGCGCGCGCAGCGCGCCGTGGAAATCGCCGAGACGGCGCAGCGAGGTGCCGATGTTCTTCAGATCGCGGGCGATGGCGGCGCGATCTTCGCGCGCGCGGGCCAGCGCCAGCGCGCATTCGAACCGCGGCAGCGCCTCCGCGATGCGCTCGCGCCGATAGTCGAGCACGCCCCGCCGACGCATCAATTCGTAGCGCGACAGCGGATCGCCATCGTCGCCGAGTACCGCGTCGGAACAATCCAGCGCACGCCCCGCGTCGTCGAAGCGACCGGCCTTGATGCGGCCGTCGGCGTACGCGAACAGCGCATTCGCCGCGCGCACCGGCGACGACGCCGGCACCGCGATGCCGGCGCTGCGCAGGCAGGCGCCGGCCTCGGGCAACGTGCGATCCGCGTCGAGCGCGGCGCACATCGATGTCTGCGCCAGCCCGTCGGGCACCGCGGCACAGAGCATCACGGCGAACGTCACCGCGACGACGCGCGAGATCCGCGATCCGGGTGCGCGCGATCCGGGTGCGCGTATCGCGGGTCCGCGCGCGGCGGGCATGGACTCAGTCGAGTCCGCGCGCCGCCGCCACCGCGGCTTCGACGGTGATGCCGAAGTGCGGGTAGAGCTTCTCCGCCGGCGCGGACGCGCCATAGCTGTCGATGCCGATCACCGCGCCGTCCAGACCGACGTATTTGCGCCAGAAATCGCGCACGCCGGCCTCGATGGCCACGCGTTTGCGGCAGGCTTTCGGCAACACCGACTCGCGATACGCGGCGTCCTGACGATCGAAGACGTCGGTCGACGGCATCGACACCACGCGGGCGCCGTCGCCGAACCGCTCCGCCGCCTGCATCGCGAGGCCGATTTCCGAACCGGTGGCGATGAAGATGACCTCCGGCGCGCCGACGCTGTCCTTCAGTACGTAACCGCCGCGGCGGATGTCGGCGACCTGCGCTTCGGAACGCGCCTGATGCGGCAGATTCTGGCGCGAGAAGATCAGGCACGACGGACCGTCGCGGCGTTCGATCGCGGCGCGCCAGCACACCGCGGATTCCACCGCGTCGCAGGGGCGCCACACATCGTTGTCGGGGATGTAGCGCAGCGACGCGAGATGTTCCACCGGCTGGTGGGTCGGGCCGTCTTCGCCGAGGCCGATCGAGTCGTGGGTGTAGACGTGGATGGCCTGCGCGCCCATCAGCGCGCTCATGCGCACCGCGTTGCGCGCGTAATCGCTGAACACAAGGAAGGTCGCGTCGTACGGCAGGAAACCGCCGTGCAGCGCCAGACCGTTGCTGATCGCGGTCATCGCGAATTCGCGCACGCCGTAGTACACGTAGTTGGCGTCCGGATCGCTGCCCGCGACCGTTTTGCTGCCTTTCCAGAGCGTCAGATTGGAATGCGCGAGATCGGCGGAGCCGCCCACCAGTTCCGGCAGATGCGGCGCGAACGCTTCGATCGCCATCTGCGAGGCCTTGCGCGACGCGACCACCGGGCCTTCGGCCTGCAACTTCGCGATGTACGCATCGGCGATGCCGGCGAAATCGGCCGGCAATTCGCCGCGAATGCGGCGATCGAGTTCCGCGGCTTCGGCCGGATACTGCGCGGCATAGGCGTCGTAGACATGGCCCCAGCGGGTTTCGCGGTCGTGGCCGGCGCCGCGCGCGTTCCAGGCCTCGGCGACGGCCTGCGGCACTTCGAACGGACCGTGCTCCCAGCCCAGCGCGGCGCGGGTCGCGGCGACTTCGTCCTTGCCCAGCGGCGCGCCGTGCGAGGACTCCTTGCCCGCCTTCGCCGGCGAACCGAAACCGATCGTGGTGCGGCAGCAGATCAGCACCGGCCGGTCGGACGACTTCATCGCGGTGTCGATCGCGGTGCGGATCTCGACCGGATCGTGGCCGTTCACGCCGCGGATCACCTGCCAGCCGTAGGCCTCGAAGCGCGCCGGCGTGTCGTCGGTGAACCAGCCCTGCACCTGGCCGTCGATCGAGATGTTGTTGTCGTCCCAGAACGCGACCAGCTTGTTCAAACCCCAGGTGCCGGCCAGCGATGCGGCCTCGTGCGAGATGCCTTCCATCAGGCAGCCATCGCCCATGAACACCCAGGTGCGGTGATCGACCACCGCCAGCTCCGGGCGATTGAAGCGCTGCGCCAGCAGCTTTTCGGCCAGCGCGAAACCGACGGCGTTGGCGAAGCCCTGCCCCAGCGGACCGGTGGTGGTCTCCACGCCCGGGGTCATGTGGTTCTCGGGGTGGCCGGCGGTCTTCGAGCCGAGCTGGCGGAAATTCTTCAACTCCTCGATCGGCAGGTCGTAGCCGGACAGATGCAGCAGCGCGTACTGCAGCATCGAACCGTGGCCGTTCGAGAGGATGAACCGGTCGCGGTTGAACCACGTCGGATTGCCCGGGTTGTGGCTCAGATAGTCGTTCCAGAGCACCTCGGCGATGTCGGCCATGCCCATGGGCATGCCCGGATGGCCGGAATTGGCGGCCTGGACGGCGTCGATGGCGAGGAAACGGATGGCGTTGGCGAGATCGCTGCGGCTGGGCGTCGGCATGGGGCGTGAGTCGTTCGGCGGCGCCCGGCGGGGTGCGGGCCGCGCATTGTCCCATCCGGGGGGCGGGGAATCCACGCGCCCGGGACCGGCGGATGTCGCCGGCAGCGGCCGGGACGCGCGGGCCGAAGCGGTCGTTCGCCGCATCGACCCTGAAACCGACAATCGATCCCCTGATGAATCAATCGCTTATGCCTGGATCGACCGGTGCCGACCCGAACACGATGTGCTTCGGAGGTCTCTGTCCGGGGGCGCGTCGGCGCGATGGGTTCCATCGCACCGACGATCGCCCATCGAACGCCTACATCACTGCGCAGTTCTGCCTGGACTGCTGGGCCTGCTCCTGGCGCCTGGCCTCCGCCTCTTCCCGCGTCTGCGCCTTCGTGAATGCGTCTTCGTCCAGTGCCTGCGTCGTCTTGATCATCGGCGGAACCGGCGCGGCCGGATCGACATCGATGCTGCGGTCGTTGTGGCCGGTCACCCAGAGCCTGCCGTCGGGACCGGGGCCGGTCCGGGCCATGTCGATGTCCGTCGCCTGTTCGATGCCGGCAGCCTTGGCCCGCAGCATCGTGTGCGCGACCACCTCATCGCTCGCATCCGGAAACTTGCCCTTCAGCGACGTGAAGAGGGCGTGATCCGGATGCGCGGGCATGTCCGGGCTCGGCAAGCCGCTGTCGACGACATGCTGCAGCATTCTCCTGCAATGCGCATCCGGAGGCTTGCCGATGCCGAGCGCGGTGCAATCGATCCGCGGCGGCGACTGCGGATCCTTCACCGCCGAGTTGTGCGCTTCGGCCGCATTGATCGCATCCAGGCAGGCCTTCATGCCTTGCCGCCAATCGTACTTCTGCGCGTCGTAGAAGTACTTGCTCATCGCGGCGAGCGAATTCGGATGATTCGGATCGACGTGCAGGCCATCGCCCGCGACGGCGAATTCCGGCTTGTACGCATACGTATCCGACGCGAACAAGCCCTGGCCGAGCGTCTTGTCGACGTAGGGCGCCATGTCTTTCATCGATAGCTCGTAGACATCGCTCAGGGTCGCGCCCGGACCGACGTCCGCGATGACCTTGGACACATGGGCGTTGAGGCCCGCGAGTTCCGCGCGCTGCTCGAGCACGCGATCGCGCTGCAGATACTCGGCCACGATCTCCGTGTAGTCGTGGGGCAGTGCCGGATCCAGCATCTTCTCGGCGATCGCACCACGGAGCCCAACGGTCATCGCCAGGATTTCGTCGCGATCGCGTGCGTGACGACTCTCGTGGGCCAGGGTGAAATTGAGGTTGTATTCGACCGTCCGATCGGAACTGGCCCGTTCGAGCGTTTCCGGATCGATCCCCAGCGCCGCGGAGGGCGCGGAGTACATGCCCTGCCCCGGCCCGTACGGTTCGAGAATGGAGTTGAGGTTGCCTTCCTCGATCGCCAGCAACAGGTGTTCGCGCGCACCGTTCGGCTCGTTCAGCAGCTTCCAGAACACCTCTTTGGCCTGATCCGACAACGGCTTCGCGCGCCCTTGCCTCGCGGCATCGACCTCCTTGATGAATTCCCGTCCCATGTCCTCCAATCGCTGTTCTTCGAGCTCTCCGGGCGGCATACGCATGTCCTTTTGATCGAGATCGTGCACCGAGGGTAGCAGAAGCGACAGCAGGGGCAGAACCGCAAAAAACAGTCTTTCCGGACACGAGCGCCGACCCGGCATTGACGACGCTGTCGCCATGACCCGCCCCGTCCGCACATCGCGCCGCCCGATACGCCCGGCACGTTCCACTGCGTCCAGCGCTGCGTTGGGCGGGCTTTGCTCTGCGGCATCGACCGATGCACTGGGCAATACTTCAAACACCGCGAGGCATGGTTGGGAGCACGCCTCCAGCACACTGTCGATCGCTCGCTGTCACCTTGGCGCACCGCGCAACGAAAAAGCCCCGGTCGTCGCCGACCGGGGCCCGGGTATCGAGGATGCGTTCGATCAGGGATTGCGGCCCGCGTCGATCACCGCGCACATCGAGGTGATCTGGAAATCGGTGCTGGTGGAATAGCCGCCCGGCGTGGTCTTGGTGACGGTGATCTTGACGGCCTTGCCCTGCGGTTCGATCACCACGTTCCAGGGCAGCGTGGCCTTGGCGCCGGCGAGGTCGACGCCGCCGTTGGGCTGGTCGAAGGAAATCGTGCCGGCGTTCTGGTCGCTGGAGACCACGCGCAGTCCGGACTTGGTGCCTTCGGAGTAGATGCGCTTGAAGGCAGTGGAGACGTTCACGCCCGGGACCACGTCCCAGGTGGTGAAGGTGCGGCCGGTCATGAACTTGCCGGTCTGCTTGAAGTTGGTCTTGCAGGGCTGGTCGGCGGCCAGTGCGGTGCCGGTCATCGCCAGCAGGGCCATCGTCGCGAGCAACTTGCGCATCGTGCGTTCTCCTTGAATGCATCACGCCCGGAACAGGCGATCGCGCACGATTCTGCCAGCGCGCCATGACCGCCACAAGCGAGCGGCACGGCGGCTGCGACGCAGGTCACGCCCCGTGCGATGCGCCGTCGGCCGCGGCCGATGCCGCCGGTTCGGGATCGGATTCGCCGCGCGAGACCATCGCCGCGATGCCGAGGTCGCCGGTGACGTTCACGGTGGTGCGGCACATGTCGAGGAAATGATTCACGCCCAGCACCAGACCGATGCCTTCCGGCGGAATGCCGACCATCGCGCAGATCAGCGCGATCACCGGCAACGAACCGGACGGCACGCCGGCGGTACCGATGCCGCCGAGGATGCACACCAGCATCACCGTCACCTGTTGGCCGAAGCTGAGATCCACGCCGAAATACTGGGCGAGGAACAACACGGTCACGCCCTCGAACAGCGCGGTGCCGTTCTGGTTGGCGGTGGCGCCGACG